>JAQIBQ010000177.1 GCA_027859005.1 Prolixibacteraceae bacterium
TCAATCATTAGTTGTTTGGTGAAGACTTCTCCGTTTAATGTAGCTGAAGATTTAATCGACAACAATTCTTGAACATTGATCTTGCCATCAAGCATTCCTTCAATGTCGGCTTCTTTACATGTGATTTCACCTTTTATTGTTCCACTTTTACCAATAACTAGTCTCCCTTTAGTTATTAGGTTGCCGTGTAATTTCCCATCAATACGAATGTCCGATTCGGTATTGATGTCGCCAACTAGTTTCGTTGTTGCGGCGATCAGGTTAACTGCTCCCATGTTATTTTCTGCCTGTTTTGCCATGTTTCTTTCTATTATGGTTAGCAAATGTAATAAAATCGGGCAAATCACTCAACCAATGAGTGAAATTCGTACAAACAAAAAAATCCCGCACTGCGAGATTTATCTGTAAGAAATTTTTTTAGACTGTAATTTATACAGTAACTTCTTTTTCGATAGCTAATTTCCCTCTATAGTAACCACATTCTCCACATACTGTGTGGTACTTTACAGCTGAACCACAGTTTGAGCATGATGAAAGGGTCGCAGGAGTTGCTTTATAGTGCGTCCTACGTTTATCTCTTCGAGTTTTCGAAATTTTGTGCTTTGGATGTGCCATTTCTTCTTTGCTTTACTTGTTATCTAATAATTTTTTTAATTCACTCCATCTTTCGTCAACGGGTTCTTCCTCTTCTTCTGATTTTATATCGTCAACTAGGTATTCATTTAATTTTTCAATCATTTCAGGATCACAAGTTGTGTTTCCGTCCTCATCGTCGGGATGCACATGTTTAATTGGTAATCCTAAAATTACAAGTTCATATAGGTATTGTGCTACATTAAGCTGGTTTTGGTCGGAAGTAATTACAATTACTTCATCGCTCATTTCTTCAGCTTCAGAGCCAAATTTGATGTACATGTCGCTTTTGTTCTCAACTTCTTGAATGTAATTCTCAAGACAACGGTCACAAAGCAACTCAACATCTCCCTTAACAGTCATTTGAAGCGACATAAGTGTCGATTGTTTGTTGAGTATTACCTCAGCCTTAACCGATCCTTTTTTAACTTCACTGTTTTCGAACTCATCAAAGAACTTATCATCAATATCAAATTCGTACTGATGCTTTCCTTCTTTTAGCCCTTTGAAGGCAATTTCATATTTTTTTAGATATCTCAATGCTCTTCAAAAAAGTGTTGCAAAATTATAAAAATTTAGCGAACGGCTAAACATTTCAGTTTTTTTTTAGAATCTATCTAGCAGTTAGTTAAAAAGAAAATGCTTTTTTCATCTTGAAAATTTGATTTGTTGCGCTAAATATTTTCTGAAAAGGGTTCAATTTTGTTATACAGGTTAACCCTTTCAGCGATTATTATCTGATTTTTTCAAATCAATTCAGAGCGCTATATTTCAGTTGAATTTTTTTATTTCTTTTTATTCTTCATGACAACAAAAAGAACCATTGAAGCAATTGAACCCACAAAAAGAAGTGAAACGATAACCAACCCAATTATAATTGCTACATATTTCCAGTGTTCTAAATCGGGTTGCTGTCCTTTTGTTAGTAAAATACTTGTTGCAAATGCTACGCATATTCCAGTTATAATAATAGATGTAATGTTGAGTTGCAACATTGCTTTTACGTCTATTATTTTGAAAATATTCTTCATACGAAACTAATTGCTTACTTTGTTTTAATACAACGAAAGTAGCCTATTTTTTTAAAAGTATTCTGAAAGTAGTTGCTTTTTTGGGGGTCGACGATTTTATAGCGATTTTTCCTTTGTGGTATATTTCAATGATTCTTTTCGACAAGGAGAGTCCAAGTCCCCATCCTCTTTTCTTAGAGGTGAATCCTGGATTAAAAATAGTTTTGAATTTGGATTTTGGAATTCCTTTACCGTTGTCGGTTACTTCAATAATTACCTCATTTTCTTTTTCTTGAACATCAATGTTTATTTCACCCACATTGTCTTCAAGTGCATCGACTGAATTTCGAACCAAGTTCTCGATTACCCAACTGAATAAGGAAGAGGACAGTGGTAAGTACAGTTCTTTTGTGTCAGAAAAGTTGTAGGTAATGGTAATTTTTTTTGAAATTCGGGTTTGTAGGTAGTTTATGGTGTTCAGTAATTGTTGATAGAGATTTTCGGGGAACAATTCGGGATGTGATCCAATTTTTGAGAATCGCTCTGTTATTTTTTCTAATCGTTTTGAATCTTTCGATAATTCAGTAATTATAATGGGATTTATTTTTTCTTCTTTTAACAATTCAATCCATGCCATTAACGATGAAATTGGAGTCCCCAACTGATGTGCTGTTTCCTTAGCCATGCCAATCCAAACAAGGTTTTGTTCCGATTTTCGGGCCGTGCTAAAAGTGACATAGGCAGCAATAATAAAAATAACAATTACACCCAATTGGAAAAATGGATAATACCTAAGTTGAGTTTGAAGGGATGATTCACTATAATATAAATAGTGATTTTCATTCTCGCCCAAAGGAATTATTATTGGTTTTTGCCGCGATTTCATTCTCGCTAATTCTTTGTACAATACCTTTTCTCTGTTTTTCGGAGAATACTTAATGTTTCCATCGGTAGTTATTTTGTTGTTCTCGTCGACAATAATTAGTGGAATAGTAGTGTTGTCTTCGGGGATTTGAAATAAGAAATTGAAAACATCTTCATTGAGGTTGTCTTCGGTAACAAGTAGTCGTGTTGCCTCAGCCCAATGTTTTATTTTAGTTCTTTCTTCTTTAGAAGCTTCGTTTACCAGTTTATTGGTGAACAATAATGATCCTATTCCAATGAATATTGCAAATAATAATAGTGATTGCTTCCAACGCTTTTTTTTGTAGTATATGTCCAAAACAGTTTTGTTTGAGTTAAACAAGGTTAACGTTAAAATAAAGCTAAAATTATATTTTACTGCAATGTTTTTCGATCGGTTGTTTAACCGACTGAGTTAAGTGCTTTTTTATGGTTGTTTTTATTCCTTCGGCATCGAAACCACATTCTTTGTATAATTCATCGGGGTTTCCGTGTTCTATAAAGTGATCAGGTGTACCAAGTTTGATGATTTTTGAATGATAATTATAGGTGTTCATGAAATCAGTAATGGTACTTCCTAATCCTCCATTTATTGTTCCATCCTCAACCGTTATAATGGTTTTGAATTTTGAAAATACTTCGTGCAACAAATCATGGTCGATGGGTTTTAAGAAGCGAATATCGTAGTGGGCTATCTGATCTGAATCATTAAGGTTTTCAATTGCTTTTGTAACAAAGTTTCCTGGATGGCCTATCGAAATAACTGCGATTTTAGATCCTTCTTTAAGCTTTTGGCCTTTTCCTATTTCAAGCTCTTTAAATGGTGTTCTCCAGTTTTTTAATACGCCCTTTCCTCGAGGATAACGAATTACAAATGGTCCCAAGGCTTTGTTCTGAGCGGTATACATTAAATTACGAAGTTCTTCTTCATTAATCGGTGCAGAGATAATTAAATTGGGAATGCATTTTAAAAAAGCCAAGTCGAAAACGCCGTGATGTGTTGCACCATCGGCACCCACTAGTCCGCCTCTATCAAGACATAAAATAACATTCAGTTTTTGAATGGCAATATCGTGAATTATCTGATCGTATGCTCGTTGTGAGAATGATGAATAGATATTACAAAATGGAGTCATGCCTTCTTTGGCTAAACCTCCTGAAAAGGTGACTGCGTGTTGTTCGGCTATACCTACATCGAATACACGGTTTGGCATTTCTTTTTGCATAATGTTTAAAGAACATCCGCTTAGCATTGCTGGAGTAATTCCAATAATCTTATCATTCTTTCGGGCTAATTCTAATATTGTTTCACCAAATACTACTTGGTACAAAGGCGGCTCGTCTGTTTTTCCTGATTTAACTTGTTTTCCAGTGAATTTATCAAATTTTCCGGGAGCGTGGAATAAAGTTTGATTATTCTCTGCTGGGAAATATCCCTTCCCTTTTTTAGTGATAATATGCAGTAGCTTTGGCCCCTTAATTTTCTTAAGTTGCACGAGTAGTTTTACCATTAATTCAACATCGTGTCCATCAATAGGACCAAAGTATCGTATGTTTAAAGCTTCAAATAGATTACTTTCTTTGAAGAAAAACGATTTTGTAGAATGCTCAATTTTTTGAACTGCTGATCGGGTTTTACGACCAAACCACTTAAAACGTCCTAACCAATTCCATATTAAGTCTTTCGCTTTATTGTAAGCATCCGAAGTCGAAATCTTTATTAAATATTTATTCAAGCCACCAACGTTTGGGTCAATAGCTATGTTGTTGTCGTTTAGTACAATTAAAATATTTGGATTCTTTTCGCAGGCATTGTTAAGCGCTTCAAAAGCCATTCCTCCTGTTAAAGCTCCATCGCCAATAATTGCAATTATGTCTTTATCTTCTCCAGTAAGGTCGGCAGCAATTGCCATCCCTAAGGCGGCTGAAATTGAAGTTGATGAGTGGCCAACACCAAATGCATCATATTCACTTTCGTTGATATTTGGAAAGCCACTAATGCCTTTGTATTGACGTAAGGTGTTAAAAATATCTTTTCTTCCTGTTAGAATTTTATGACCATATGCTTGATGTCCTACATCCCAAATAAGTTTATCGTTTGGTGTATTAAAAACAAAATGCAAAGCAACAGTTAATTCAATTACACCTAAGCTAGCACCAAAATGGCCTGGCGTTTCAGAGAGTACATCAATTAAAAAACACCTTAATTCCTGACATACCTCTTCCAATTGATCTTGAGATAAATCTCTTAAATCCGAAGGGTAATTTATTTGGCTAAGTAACTTGAATCGGTGATCATTCATGCATAAAAAATTGGGTCTCAAATATACAATATTCCATTAGTAAAAAAGGACAATTTGAAAGTTGTGCCGATTTTAATTAAAAAAACTAAAAAAATGTAGCTATAATACTTAATCATGAAATAAATTTGCAAATTACACGGTTTAAACGAAATAAATACTGACAAATTACGCTCAATTATCAATTCAATAGTTGATGTTCAACAAGGAAAAATTCCATAAAACATAAAGTAATGAAAATAAGAGAAATAGGTTCGATATTAGTGGTGGTGCTTTTGATCTCATCGTGTGTCCCACAAAAACAATTCAGTGATTTAAATAAAAAGGTACAGGGAATAGAAGATAGTAATCTGCTATTGAAAGAAGAAAATAGAGATTTAACCGTTGAGAAAAACGAATTAGATGGAAAATTCTCAACACTTGAAAAAAGATACTTCGATTTGGAACAAAGAATTCAAAAATTGAGAAATGAAAATTCAAGCTTAACTAGCAACAATGAGCAACTATTGAAGAATAAGAATGAACAGTTGAATCAAATTGAAATGCTTAAAGAAGGTAGTTCAGAAGAAATCACAAAAATTTTGGGGGATCTACAAATACTACAAGAAAATCTACAAGATAGAGAAGATAGAATCAAAGCCGCGACCGATAAACTTCAAGGGCAAGAGAAGAAATTGAATGAAACCAAGAATGAATTACTGTTAAAAGAGCAAAAGCTGAAATTAGCGCAAGAAGAAATGGCCAATCAGCAAGCAAAACTTCAAGAGCTACAAAATGCGCTTGATGAGCAAAGTGCCGCAGTTGCTTCGTTGAAGAATAAGTTGAATACCGCACTTCGTGGATTTTACGATCAGGGTTTGTCGGTATATGAAAAGAATGGGAAAGTGTATGTGTCTTTAGAAGAACAGCTAATGTTTAAAACTGGAAGTTACACTTTGGATCCTAAAGGGAAAGAGGCAATTCGTAGTTTAGGTGAAGTTTTAGCGAGTAATCCTGAAATAAATATTTTGGTAGAAGGGCATACCGATAATGTACCTCTTAATGGAGCAGCTCAAATAAAAGACAACTGGGATTTAAGTGTTATGCGTGCGACTGCTGTAACCAAAATAATTTTAAACAATACCAACATTGCTCCTAATCGAATTACAGCATCGGGTAGAGGCGAATTTGTACCTTTAGAAGAGGGCGAAACACCAGAAGCTAGAAAGAAAAACCGAAGAACAGAAATAATACTTACACCCAACTTAAGCGAAGTGCTCGATATTATTCAGTAAGTTAAAATACAAAAGTTGTTAAAATACGAACCCAACCGACAATAAAGCTGTTTTGATAGTGTTATAGAGTTGACGATAACATAATGAAAGTTCAATTCACTTTTCACAAAATCAAATATTAGTATGCAAAGTAAACGACCAAAAATATTATGGGTTGATGATGAAATCGACTTACTTAAACCGCACATTATTTTTCTCGATAACAAAGGTTACGATGTTGCAACGGCTACTAATGGTGCCGATGCGATTGATCTGGTAAAAGATATGCCATTCGATATTATTTTTCTTGACGAAAATATGCCTGGCTATTCCGGTTTAGAGACTTTAAGTAGAATAAAAGCAATCAATAATGTTGTTCCGGTAGTAATGATTACCAAAAGTGAAGAGGAAGCAATTATGGACGAAGCCATTGGTTCTCAGATGGCCGATTACTTGATTAAACCAGTTAATCCGAAACAAATATTGCTTTCTATTAAGAAGAACATTAACAAAAAAGAGTTGGTAACTAAACAAACCACCTCGGCTTATCAAATGGAGTTCTCGAAATTGGGAATGCAAATTAACGACTCGTTTAGCGTGAGCGATTGGGAAGAAGTTTACCGAAAGCTTACCTATTGGGAGATGGAGCTAAATAACTCTGACGATAAGATGATGGACGAGGTTCTTCAAATGCAGAAAAGTGAAGCTAATAATGCATTTTGTAGGTTTATCTCAAAAAATTATATCAATTGGTTAAAGCCTGAAAACGAAGATCGTCCATTGCTTTCTCCCGATCTTTTTCGCAAACGTATTTTTCCAATTTTAGACGAAGGGAAAAAGGTTTTTGTTATGGTTGTTGATAATTTGCGTTTCGACCAATGGAAAGCAATTAGCCCAATAATTAACGAATACTATTCGGTGGTGGACGACGAGATGTACTATAGCATTTTACCAACTTCTACAATGTATGCAAGGAATAGTATTTTTTCAGGTTTAATGCCTGCTGATATAAAAAAAATATATCCACAGTTTTGGCAAGACGATGATAACGAAGATGGAGGGAAAAATAATTTTGAAGAAGATTTATTGCGCGAACAATTGAACAGGCACGGACGCAAAGAAAAGCTCTTTTTTGAGAAAATAACAACTGCAAAACCTGGGCGAAAGGGTAGCGACAACCTGAATCAAATATTGCAATCGGACCTAGCAGTTATGGTACTTAATTTTGTGGATATGATTTCGCATGCTCGTACCGAAATGAATATGATTAGAGAACTTGCCAAAGATGAGTCGGCCTACAGATCACTTACGGTTAGTTGGTTTAAGCATTCAGGATTGCCTGCACTTTTAAAAGAATTAAGCGATAAGGGTTACGAGTTAATTTTAACAACCGATCACGGAACAATAAATGTAAATAATCCACTAAAGGTTGTTGGCGAGCGTACTACAAATTCAAATTTGAGGTATAAGCTGGGGCGGAATTTAAACTATAAGTCGAAAGATGTTTTTGAAGTAAAAAATCCGAACGATGTACATTTACCGGCTCCCAATGTGAGTACATCTTTCATTTTTGCAATGAATCAAGACTTCTTTGTTTATCCAAACAACTTTAACTATTATGCCAATTTCTTTAAAAATTCATTTCAGCATGGTGGAATCTCATTAGAGGAAATGTTAATACCCGTAATTCGAATGCAGCCCAAATAAATGATCATACGAACAAGTGCTTGTTATCAACAGTTAAAGTCTTTTCGTCATTATTTCATTGAAAAAATTCTGCATTTTTAATAAGAAAAGCATATCTTATTGATCTGTTTGAATTAAAAAACATCAAAAATGAACAATACCTATTGTGTGATTATGGCTGGCGGAATTGGAAGCCGCTTTTGGCCAATGAGTAAAACTTCACGCCCAAAACAATTCTTAGACATACTTGGTACCGGAGAAACATTTATCCAACAAACTTACCGTAGATTCAAATCAATTTGTCCGGCAGCAAATTTCTTAATTGTGACGAATTTAGATTACAGAGAGTTGGTCTTGGAACAATTACCGGAACTTACAACTGATCAGGTTTTGTGCGAACCAATGAGAAGAAATACAGCACCTTGTGTTGCTTATGCTTGTCATAAAATAAACTGTAAAAATCCCGATGCAAATATTATTGTAGCGCCAAGCGACCATCTAATTACCAAAGAAGATGTTTTCACAAAAGAGTTAGAAAACAGTTTACGTTTTGTATCTCAAAACGATGCATTGGTAACCATGGGAATTACACCCAGTAGGCCCGAAACCGGTTATGGTTACATTCAAATTAATGGAAATATTAAATTCGAAGGAGTTAGTAACTTGCATAAAGTGAAGACTTTTACCGAAAAACCCGATTTGAAAATGGCCAATGTGTTTATGGACAGTGGTGAGTTCTTTTGGAATTCAGGGATTTTCATATGGTCGTTAAAATCAATATTAAAAGCATTTGATAAATATTTACCTGAAGTGAACGACCTGTTTGCAAAAGGGTGCAAATACTATTATTCCGATGAAGAAGAAGCATTTTTAAATAAAACGTATTCCGAATGTCCTAATATCTCAATTGATTATGGCGTAATGGAAAAGGCTCAAAATGTATACGTACTTTGTACTGATTTTGGCTGGAGTGATTTAGGAACATGGGGCTCTTTGTGGGATAATTCAGATAAAGACGAGAACCAAAATGCAACCAAGGGAGCCAACATTAGTTTATACGAAACGAAAGATTGTATCGTAAATGTCGACGATGAAAAGCTAGTCGTTATTCAAGGCCTTGAGGGCTATATTGTTTGCGAATCCGACAATACTTTGTTGATTTGTAAAAAAGAAGAAGAACAGCAAATACGCCAGTTTGTAAACGATGTGAAAATATCGAAAGGAGACAAGTATATTTAGAAAATAGAAGAAGGAAGATTAAAGGTCGGCAAATTGTCGGCCTTTTTATTTTGTACTAATACACATTATAAATCAAACAAAAACCAGCCCTAGCCGTTCTCTTTCCAAAACATAAATAATGAATACTCTTGATTTATCGATATCGCCAGCTCAAAAAGGAGAACACTTAACGGTGCAAAAACCAAGTCCTGGAGTTTTACAGGTTTTGAAGGAAGAAGGCATCCGGAAATTGGTAAGCGACCATTACGATTTATTGGTAAAAAGCGAAATAAAACACCTTTTCCCCACCAGTGAAGAACAACTTAATATGGCTAAAAAATATGCAGCCGATTTCTTTATTCAGGTAATGGGTGGACCACCTTATTTTAACATGAGCAGAGGAAAACCAGCCATGACCAAACGCCATGCTCAGTTTAGTATTTCTGTTGAGGGGCGAATTGAATGGTTAAAGTGTTACCAACAATTAATGCCGAAACTTGAAATACCCGAGCACTTGATTCAAAGTTATTGGAACTACTTAAATAACTTTTCAAGCTGGATGGTAAATACTGATTGAAAGTAAAAAGCCAGTGGCCAATACTTATTGATTTCTAAAACTTTAATAGATTGAACTTAAATCAAGTTACTGTTTCATAACTCGACTTATCAGAACCAATTCCTAGTTATCAAATCATCTTATATGCTGTTGGTGAAAACCTAAAGAATTAATTGCTGCTAGCAAAATGATCCTTAGGAAGGATTTCTATCTATTTGCTATTCAGTATGATTTACTTACTATATTTTAATCGAAAGATAGCTTTTTTAATACTTGTTAGGATTTATTAGATATCCTTAGTTCTGATTAACTCGTGTTAACACAACATCTATGTAACTTGCGGTAGTCAATAAATAAAAGATGAACAGACTGCTTATTTCATTTATTCTTTTAATTGTTGCAAATAATTTATTTGCTGAAGAAAAAGATTCAATAATAATTTTCTCCGGATTTGTGTTCGATTCCGACTCAATACCTGTTGAAAATGCGTATTTAATTAGCTATAAAACCCTACGTGCTTTTGCTACCGATGAAAAGGGGCATTTTGATATTACTGTTGACTTAGACGATTCATTGAAGGTGCACCATGTAGCTTATCAGGCTCAAGTGATAAAACCAACTGAATTTAATCCGAACGGCACAATTTACCTAGAGTTTGAGTTCAATGAAATAGGCGGCATTGATGTAAGCGACTACAAAATTCACGAAGAAAATTTTAGGACTAATATCAATCAAATGCAGAAGCAAGTTTTGCAACTAACAAAACAAAACTACAAAAACAGCAAAGTTCAAAACCCATATAGCAATAATCAATATACCAACGCCTCGGGAGCCTCGCTTTCAGATATAATTGGTTTATTCCGCAAGAAGAAATAGCCCTGTTCTCTCTCTATATAGGGTATACTACGTTTGCCCAACAACAAGAAAAGCCATCCCGTGGACACAGGATGGCTTTCTATTTTTTCTCATTCATTACTAATTGCTCCAACGGAGCAAAGTCAATAGCCTAGCCCAAAGGGCTAGGTGGATAACAATTTATCAATCAAAGCACCAAAGGTGCGAGGCCTATTAATCCAAGAATGAAAAAATATTATAATTTTATAATTGATTTAAATCATAATGTCATGCCTCAATCGCTCGTTAAAAACTATGTACATATAATATTTAGCACTAAAGGAAGAATGCCTTTTATAAATGATGAGATTGAAGATGAACTATTTAAATATATTGGTGGCGTTTCCAAACATTTGGAATGTAATCCAATTATCATTGGAGGGGCCAAAGATCATGTTCATTTACTGTTACTATTGTCAAGAAAGATTTCGTTAATGAAATTTGTGGAAATAGTTAAAACTCATTCATCAAAATGGATTAAAAATAGAGGCGATAAATTTGATAATTTCTATTGGCAAAGAGGCTATGGATGTTTCTCAGTTAATCCCAAAAAAATTGATCAGGTGAAAGATTATATTCTCAATCAAAAATCACATCATCGCAAAATTTCATTTCAAGAGGAATATCGAAAATTCTTAATAAAAAATGACCTCGATTATGATGAAAAATACTTGTGGGATTAATTTACTCCGCACCGTTGGTGCTTTTTTCTACCAATCAAAAATCCTTGGGTTTCACCCAAGGCTAATGACTTTGCACCTGTGGCGCAAATAAATAATGTTTATAATTTGAAAATTGAATCATCAAAGGAGCTAGCAAAAGAAAAGCCATCCAGATTAATCTGGATGGCTTTCATTTATCGTAAAGAATTTAATTCTTAAGCTTCTAGCAAGTCGTTTACAGCTCTAACACCTTTTGCACTTGCAACTAAATTTTCTTTTTCAGCCTCGGTTAATGAAATCTCAACAATTTTCTCGATGCCATTTTTTCCTAAGATACAAGGAACACCTAAAGAAATGTCGCTTAAACCGTATTCGCCTTCTAATAAAGCTGAACAAGGGAACATTTTCTTAGAATCTAATGCAATAGCTTTAACCAATTCCGATACTGCTGCACCAGGAGCATACCATGCGCTTGTACCGAGAAGTTTAGTTAAAGTAGCACCGCCAACTTTAGTTGCTTCAACCACTTTCGCTTGTTCTTCTTCTGAAAGGAATTCAGAAACAGCAACACTGTTGCGACCTGCTTTTGAAATTAATGGAACCATTCCAGTATCAGAGTGGCCACCAATTACAATACCTTCAACGTCAGATTGAGGGCACTTTAAAGCTTCAGCTAATCTGAATTTGAAACGGGCACTATCTAATGCACCACCCATACCAATGATACGGTTCTTTGCTAATCCGGTTGCTTTATGAGCCAAGTAAGCCATGGTGTCCATTGGATTACTTACAACAATGATAATAGCATTAGGAGAATGCTTAATAATATTCTCAGAAACTGTTTTTACAATACCTGCATTAATTCCGATTAACTCTTCGCGAGTCATTCCTGGTTTACGAGGGATTCCACTGGTAATAACAGCAACATCGCTATCTGCTGTTTTTGAATAATCGTTAGTTGTACCTGTTATGGTTGAATCAAATCCGTTCAACGAAGCAGTTTGCATTAAATCCATTGCTTTACCTTCGGCAAAACCTTCTTTAATATCAACTAGTACGATTTCATCAGCAAAATCTTTAATTGCAATGTACTCTGCACAACTGGCACCTACTGCTCCAGCACCAACAACTGTTACTTTCATAAGAATGACTTTTTATAATGTGTAATGGTTTTACAATTTTTAAACGGTCACAAAAATAGCTGAATTCTGTAAAAATCAGCTTATTTATCTAGTGTTTACAGCAAGTTAACAATTAGATAAACAGAAGGTTCTTACGAATTTAGAAAAGACTTAAATACATGATACATATCACAGTATCTTACTATTTTAAAATCAATGTAATTACAGGATTGAAATTGAGTAAAATTCGCAACTGAACCATTATAAAAATTTTGTCGTATATTATAGGATGCAAACTTTAAACTATCAACTATGAAAAGGATCTCACTATTGATTATTTTGTTATTTACTGCAGTTTTTCTTTTTAGTCAATCAGCAGATATTTCAACTTCTAACCTACCTCCTAATGTTGCCCTAAGTCCATCATTAAACGCTCCAAAACTTGAAGCTACTGGTTCTGTATTGTATGATAATGGTCCACTCGTTAATAGCATAGCTACTGGATCGGGTGGTGCTGATGAGTCGGTATTGGAAAACTCTCTAGGACTTTTATATTATGGTACGTCCTTTCAGTTAACAAGTAATTATTCACTAACTGATGACTTTACACTATTGAAAACAAGTAATATACATAGTGTAGTGTTATACGGATACCAAACAAATTCAAGTATCACTTCAACAATCAGTGGTGTTTATATTAGATTATGGGATGGAATACCCGGTTCGGGAGGAAGCATTATTTGGGGAGATTTCACTACAAACAGATTGTTAACTACTGATTGGACTGGAATATACCGTGTTAATGAAGGTAGTTCAGGCAATACGCAAAGACCAATAATGGGATGC
This sequence comes from Prolixibacteraceae bacterium, assembly GCA_027859005.1. Taxonomy (GTDB): domain Bacteria; phylum Bacteroidota; class Bacteroidia; order Bacteroidales; family Prolixibacteraceae; genus Roseimarinus. Next base: position 13,083 of record JAQIBQ010000177.1, read on the forward strand.
AATTGCGAAATGAATACAGTTTTACAAGCCGGCACGTATTGGATTGAATATAGTATGACAGGTACTTTATCGTCTGGCCCATGGTGTCCTCCAATAAGTATCGCAGGAGTTGCAACAACAGGGAATGCCTTACAGTCTAGTGATTCTGGCGCAACCTTTGTTGCCTCTGAAAGTGGCGTATACCAACAAGGATTTCCGTTTGTTTTATTGGGAGCTTCTACAGTTCCTTTCAATAAGTATTTTTTAATTACTCCATTTTTTTTAATTGGAATTGGGATCTTTTTAAAAAGAAGAATTTTATAATAGTATAAGTCAATAATAAAGGGCGAATTAAAATCGCCCTTTATTATTACAATAGTCCAGTAAGCTTTTGCAATGCATTGATAATTAGGCAATTAAAAAAAGCAGCAACTGCTTATGTAACTCACTAATATATAGCAACATACATTGCGCCTCATTACTCAAATCTCAAAATCTAACGATCTATTATTATTATTATTATTTTCTTTTCACATCGCCACCGCTTGATTCGCTAATGTGTTCAACAGTTGGATTGCCATAGTAGGTTACATCGCCACCACTACTTGCGCTTGCCTTTATTTTTTCAGATACTGCTATTTTGATGTCGCCTGAGCTTGATGCTGAAGCCTTACATGTTTTTACTTTTAAACCTGCAGCTTTAATGTCGGCACCCGAACTTGCCGATCCTTCAAAATGATTGGATTTGCCTTTGATGGTGGCATCGGCGCCACTGCTAACATCACAATCAACTTCATTGGCTTCAACTTCAATTTTTACGTCGGCACCGCTACTGACCTCAATTTCAAGTTCATCTGTTTCGATAAGAGTTTCACCATATATGTCGGAGCCAGACGAAGCTTTAATTTTGTTGAGGTTCTTGAAATTAACGTAAACATTTAGTTTGGTTGAATGGCGAATGTTACAGTCGAAGTAACAATTTAATACCGATCCGTCGACTTCTGTTATGATACATTCTTGAATGTTCTCATCTGCTTCAACTACAACTTTTTCATTGTCGCCTTGAAAAAGGTAAACGTTAATTCCTGAACTTGCTTTAACGCCTGAGAACGATGAAACATCACGTAGTTCTTTGGTGACATTACCATTTCCTCGTACCGATTTTGACCAATTCCAAGCATTTGCATTGGTTGAGATTAGCATTGTTAGCATTACTGTTGTTAAAATTGCAATTTTCTTCATAGCTATTATTTTAGTTTGTGTTTTTGAATTAATGTAATAAGAATCAAGAATATGACGAAAATAGCAAGCTAAAGTTACACCTTTGTAAAACGAAACTGCTAATGGTCGATTTTTATCGGTAAAAGCATATTTATTAAATAGCGCGAGCTCGACTTAAGTATTTTAGTTAACATGATAATGTCCTTTTGATCAGGAGCCATTAAATCAAATAGTTATTAGTAAAAATTAAAATATAGTCTCAAAAAATGATTTTTTCTCAATAACCAATGACTTGTAAGGTTATCTTTTTACAGTAAATATTTTTTCTTAATTCGAATTCTATACTATCTGTTGTTATATCGAATTGACTTTAAATAAAAAAACCCGATAACAAAAATTGTTATCGGGTTTTCAATCTATTTCTGTTTTTCTAATTATTTTCAGTTGGACTTAAAAGTGCTTTGTATTGTATTGTATCTGAAAGTACTTCTATCGCTTTTGCAATTGTTTTATCATCAGATAAAGCAGCTTCGGCGCTACCGCGTTGGTAATAGTAACGAGAGATAATTTCATTTTTAAGAATTAATGAAACTTCTTCTTTCATTTTTTTAAGATCACGATCTAAGTCTAAGGTTAAACTATTTTCAAGTGCTTCAAATTCAGACTCAGCTATATCGAGATATTTTTCTTCCTTGGCCGTTTCTTTCAACTCTTCTAATAATTTTTGAGTTGCCGATGTGTAATTGAAATCCGTGCCTTCAACGTATGTAATAAAGTCGTCATAAATTGCGTCGGTTATTTTAAAATCTTTTGGGCTATCAATTGTTTCGTTTTCGGCTCTGAATTTAGTTGAGAAATCGAATATTTTGAATTGGCGTAGCAGTTTGAATGTAAGATTACTAAGTAATTCATTTTCTACTTGAATGTCGGGATTTATACCACCGCCATCGTATACTTTACGACCTTTCAATGTTGTGAACTCAGTAATAAGAGAATCGGGAACGTGACCAACGCTACCATCTTCGTTACGATGCGAATAATCTAAAGCTTGTATGCACCGACCACTTGGGGTATAGTATTTTGCCGTTGTAACTTTGAGTTTTGAATTGTAGCTTAAATCACGTGTAGTTTGAACTAAGCCTTTACCAAAGGTTCGCATTCCAATTACCACACCACGATCGAGATCTTGCATGGTTCCTGAAACAATTTCAGAAGCAGAAGCTGAACCTCTATTTACTAATACAACAAGAGGCATTTCGGTATCAACGGGTGTGCCTGTTGTTTTGTATGTTTTATCGCGCTGGCTTACTTTTCCTTTTGTGCTAACCACTTCCATGTCTTTGTCTATGAATAGGTTACACATGTTTACCGATTCAATTAGTAGGCCGCCAGGGTTGCTTCGTAAATCAATTACCATTTTTGATGCTCCTTCTTCTGCCTTTAGTTCTAGTAATGCTTTTTTCACTTTTTCTGCACAGTCTTTTGTGAAACTCGAAAGTCTGATGTATCCTGTATCGTCGTTTAACATTCCGTAATAACTAACCGGATCGATTGAAATCTTAGAGCGTTCAATGTCAAATTCGAGGGCTTTCTTTTCTCCGTAGCGTTCTACTTTAACTTTTACTATTTGTCCTGCAGATCCTTTTAATAAAGTGCTTACATCCTGAGTGCTCATGTCTTCAATTTTTTGTCCACTAATTTCAATGAAAACATCTCCTGCACGTAATCCTGCTGTTTGAGCAGGGAAACCATCGTAGGGTTCCGATACTATGATTTTGTTATTGTGATTTGCTATTAGAGCTCCAATTCCACCGTATTCTCCAGTTGTCATAAACCGATAATCTTCAATGTCGCTTTCGGGAATGTAGGTTGTATAAGGGTCGAGTGAATTTAACATCTCATCGATACTCTCTTTTACTAGTTTCCCAGGTTCAACATCGTCTACATAAAAAGTATTGAGTTCTCTGAAAAGTGAATAGTAGATATCCAGATTTTTAGCAATTTCAAAATTTTTGTTGTCGATACTGTTTAGCCCCATCGAAATGAATCCTACCAACACTATACTGGCTATAACAATTATCGATTTTCTTTTAAGTTTCATAGCTTCTTTATTAACACATTCTTTATGTAATTCCTTAAAGTAACTTGCAAAAATAACAATTCAATTGAATGAAAAATTTATAAAAGGCTTAAAATTTGTGAAATTATTCGAATTTGTTCTTTTTAAAAGATGAAATATACATAGAATTGACAACCAAATATAATGCCATAATAAATCCATGCAATTGTCTGGTATATATGATTTTAGCTGGTTTTGGTGTGTTGGTTTAGTATTCAACTTTACCTTCAAATTCGTTCCAGGATTCAAAAGGGGTTAATTTATTTTGGTGCTCAATTTCTAAAAAGGATATTTTTCGTTCGTTAATTGAACGTTTTATTTCATCGTAAATGAAAGCATCGTCGAATCCGGCCGAAGCAGCATCGTTATGGTTTGCAGCGTAATAAACTTTGTCGAGGTGTGCCCAATAAATTGAAGAAAAGCACATTGGGCAAGGTTCGCACGAAGTGTATATTTCGCATCCCGATAAATTGAACGTATTTAATTGTTTACATGCTGCTCGTATGGCTTGTATTTCGGCATGTGCAGTGGGGTCGTTAAGCAATGGAACCTGATTTGCTCCCTCCGAAATAATTGTGTTGTTTTTTACTATTACTGCCCCAAAAGGGCCTCCACCCTTTTTAACATTTTTAGCGGCAATTTCTAGCGCTCTTGTCATAAAATCAATCTGCTTCATTGTGCAAATTTAGAAAACACATTTAATTATTTGCTATAAAGTAAAGCTCCTAAATTATCGAACCTATCACTATAATCTTGCATCGAAAGTTTGATTACTTCTTTAGCTTCAGTAGCACCGTATGTATCAGGTATTTCGGCAACCATATTTGTTCCTGGTAGATCTTTATAGGTAAGGAAGTAATGTTTCAACCTTTTAACAACAATTTCAGGTAATTCCGATACATCTTTGTATTTACCGTAAACAACATCGTTCCGCAATATTGCAATAATTTTGTCATCGGCTTCTTTTCCGTCAATCATTCTGAAACCACCAATTGGTTTTGCATCTACCAAAATATCTCCATGTGTAATTGTTTTCTCCGTAAGAACAACAATGTCAATTGGATCTCCATCACCAATTATGCCTTCACGACCAACTTTTTCGGAGCAATAATCACCTACTCTGGCTCCACAAAATGTTTGAGGAATGAACCCATAAAGAGCAGGTAATAGGCTTGAATATTTTTGTGGACGATCTAGTTTTAAGTAACCATTTTCTTTGTCAATCTCATACTTAACCGTATCGGTAGAAACCATTTCAATGAATGCAATAATTTCACTGGGGGCATTTTTCCCAATTGATACTCCATGCCAAGGATGTGATTTATAACGTAGTCCCATTAAGCGACCAATTGGATCGGAAAGTTTATCAGTCATAGTAGTGGTTTTTATTATTTAATGATTCTATAACACCATTATCATAAAGGTGTTTAATCTATTTTAAAAAAAGAATAATATAGACTGTTTTTAAATACCTTTTACATTTTTGTTCAAATAAATCAATGTAGTAATATTGGATTACACTTAAAAAATTGCAAATGAGTAAATATGCTTCTCTTTCATATCCGAAAAAAATCATTATTGGTGTTCAGTTTTTGTTTGTTGCATTTGGTGCAACTGTTCTTGTTCCCTTGTTGGTAGGAATAGAACCCAGTTTAGCTCTTTTATCGGCGGGTATTGGTACTCTTATATTCCATTTGATAACAAAGGGGAAAGTGCCTGTTTTCTTAGGGAGTAGTTTCGCTTTTATTGCACCTATAAGCGAAGCAACTAGGATGTTTGGTTATTCAGGCATGTTATCAGGAATTGTCGCTGTTGGTGTGGTGTATATTGTTGTTTCTGCTTTGGTAAAGTGGAAAGGGAAAAAATTAATTGAAAAGATTTTTCCACCGGTTGTTGTTGGCCCTGTTATCATTGTTATTGGTTTGTCGTTAGCATCAGTAGGTGTTGATATGGCCAAATCGAACTGGTTAATCGCGGTTGTTGCCTTGTTTACTGCAATTGTAATTGTAGTATATACAAAGGGCATGATTAAGTTGATCCCAATATTTATTGGAATTGTTGTAGGGTATGTGCTTGCAATTATTTTAGGCGAAGTTGATTTTACGCCAATAAAAGAATCAAGTTGGATCGCTTTTCCTGAATTTACAGCACCAGTATGGAGTTGGCGAGCAATTGTTTATATGTTGCCAGTTGCAGTGGCGCCTCTAATTGAGCATGTTGGCGATATGTATGCCATAGGAGCAGTTGCTGAAAAAGACTTTGTGAAAGATCCGGGTCTACATAGAACCTTGCTTGGCGATGGAATTGCCACAGCGCTTGCCGGCTTTATGGGGAGTGTGCCCAATACCACTTATTCAGAAGTTACTGGTGCAATTACATTAACAAAAATGTACAATCCAATGATCCTTCGTATTTCTGCAATTACTGCTATTCTATTTTCTATTATTGGGAAATTGAGTGGGTTATTGAAATCGATACCTGCTGCTGTACTTGGAGGAATAATGTTATTGTTATTTGGAATGATTGCTAGTGTTGGGATTAAAACATTGATTAATTCGAAAGTAAATCTGAATAAAACACGCAATATGGTTGTTGTGTCGATAATTTTAACCGTTGGGATTGGTGGAGCCGCTATTGACTTTGGAAATTTCTCGTTAGCAGGAATTGGACTTGCATCGGTTGTAGGTGTTTTATTGAATTTGGTTTTACCGAATAATCAGGAATAAGAAAGTGATGCTATTAAAAAAGAGGCTTCCTGTGTAGGGAACCCCTTTTTTGATTTATTTTTTTACTACCCTTCAATAAAAATGTACATGAAAGAAGCTACTTTTCTATTTTCTTGAAGTTCTTCTTCTGGCATATCTTCGCTGCGTGCTACTTCTTCGCCGTATGCTTTGATTGTAATTCTGTCCATGCTAACACCTTTGGCTTTTAGCAAAGCAACAACATCAGCAACACCATCACCATCGGCATCTAATGCACGACCTTTTTTTCATCTACTTCAACACTAGTATCGGTATTCAAACACTTATCAATGCCATCAAAAACTCCATCCTTGTCTGTATTTCTAGGGCATCCAAATTCGTCAACAGTTGCACCTTTTGGAGTGTCGGGGCATTTATCAATAGGGGCAATTACTCCATCTTTATCAGAGTCTGCTTGTTTAATGAAATTAATTTCAATGCCTACAATTAATTTAGCAAAGTTATCGCGTACGTTAATAAGGCTATTGTCGGATGTTGTACGTTTGGATTCAATTCCGTGACTATATCCTGTTTCGGCAAATAGCGAAAGTGTTTTGTTTAAGGGATATTTTACACCAGCACCTGCGTTAAAATTTTACTCCAGTTTTTGTATTGTCAAATAAATATCCAATTCCTGCAGTTATGTATGGTTGAAATTTGCTTTCAACAGGCATAATTTTGCCATTAAAGAATTTGTACCTCAAATTAAGCGATGGATTTAAATTGCCTAAGGGTTCATTGATGGTTTTATTTCTAAAGTATCCCACGAATACATTGTCCATTAAATCGAAAGAAGGGGATAAGTACTTACTTAAGTATACGTCGGGAGTAATGCCAAGGCTAGGTTTTCTAGATTTAAAAAACCACCAGCACTTGCTCCGAAGCCCCATTTTTTTCAATTGTTTGAGCGTTTGTAATTGTTGTAAATGCAATTACTAAAATACGAGAGAGAGAAATCTTTTCATTACTTGTGTGAATTAGTTTTTACAATAAAAATCTGATTTATAATTAAATAGAAACAAGGCTAAAAAATGTTTAGTTCAGAATATCTATTAGATAGACTTCTTTTTGATAATCCAGAAAGACCCATACTGGGACATTATTGCTTATTCACCCCAGTTTTCACGGTCTAAACTTCTGTATTGTATAGCTTCTGATAAATGGTGGGACAAAATGTTTTCACATTGTTCTAAATCGGCAATTGTTCGTGATACTTTAAGGATTCGGTCGTAGGCTCGAGCCGATAGTCCAAATTTTTCCATGGCTGTTTTTAAGATCGTTGCTCCTGCTAGGTCAGGTTTTGAATGGGTTCGAAGTTGTTTTGATGTCATTTGTGCATTGCAATAAACTCCCTCTGCACTCGCAAATCTTATTGCTTGAATTTGACGAGCAGTAATAACTCTTTGACGAATTGAATTACTACTTTCTGAGTTTGGTTGTTCTGCTAATTTGTCGAAGGGAACAGGAATAACTTCTAAATGAATATCTATACGATCGAGCAATGGTCCCGAAATTCGGTTTAAATATTTGGCTACCATGCCTGGAGCACAAACACAATCGCGGCTAGGGTGGTTGTAGTATCCACAAGGACATGGATTCATGCTGGCTACCAACATAACACTTGCCGGATACTCAACCGAAAAACGAGCCCGTGAAATGGTTATTTTTCGGTCTTCCAATGGTTGGCGCAATACTTCTAAAACGGTACGTTTAAATTCGGGTAGTTCATCTAAAAACAGAACTCCATTGTGTGCTAACGATATTTCACCCGGTTGGGGGTAGTTGCCACCTCCAACTAAAGCTACATCGGAAATGGTGTGATGAGGAGAACGAAACGGGCGTTCTGTCATAAGCGAAGTATTTCCATCAAGCTGCCCTGAAACAGAATGAATTTTAGTTGTTTCTAGGGCTTCGTATAGTGTGAATGGTGGCAATACAGTAGGAATGCGCTTGGCCAACATGGTTTTACCCGAACCAGGAGGGCCAATCATAATGATATTATGTCCACCCGCAGCGGCAATCTCTAGTGCCCGTTTTACGTTTTCCTGACCTTTCACGTCTGAAAAATCAAATTCGGAGTGCATCACATTGTCGAAAAATTCTTTTCTGGTATCTACTATCGTTTGTTCTAATTCTATTTTTTGCTCTAAAAACTCAATTACCTCTTTAATCGATTCAACACCATAAACCTTAAGCTTATCGACAACAGCTGCTTCTCTTGCGTTTTGTTTGGGCAGAATAAAACCTTCAAAACCCTCCTCACGCGCTTTAATGGCTATGGGTAATACTCCTTTTAAGGGTTGCAAACTACCATCAAGCGATAGTTCTCCCATAAGAATGTATTTATCTAATAAATTGGTTTTGATTTGTTCCGAAGCGGCTAAAATGCCTATTGCTAATGGTAAGTCGTATGCCGATCCTTCCTTTCTGATGTCGGCTGGTGCCATGTTTATAATTACTTTCTTACCCGGGAGCTTGTATTCTATTTCATGTAAGGCCGATTCAATTCGTTGCTGGCTTTCTCGAACTGCTACATCGGGCAAACCAACAATGTGATATTTAATTCCACGTGCAACTGTAACTTCAATAGTAATGGTAATCGCATCGATTCCTTGAACATCACTTCCAAAGGATATTACAAGCATATATAGATGCAAATAAATAAAAATAATCATTACTAAAATAAA
>JAQIBQ010000576.1 GCA_027859005.1 Prolixibacteraceae bacterium
GTTCCAAGACTATTTCACCCCAGTTACCTTGTTGTTTTACATCGCCTTTTAATGCGCGTGTTAGGTTATTGGCCTCTGTACTAATTTTATGGTTTAATTCATGCAATTTTTTTAGTTCAGCCTTTAGGTCCGTTTGATCTTTTAAGCCCTTCTCATATGTGTCTTCAACTTTTTTCTCAAAAGTTTGAATCTTTTCTTTGAGAGGAGTGATTAGATCATGCATGTTTTTTTGGTTGACTTCTGAAAAATCGAGGGTGTTCTTTTTAAGAATTTTATTAGCTAGGTTTTCAAATTCAACTGTGGCCTGTTTCTGAAGACGTTTAAACTCTTTATTTTGCTCTTCAATTTTTTCTTTTAAAAATATATTTTCAGCATTCTGATGCGTATTCCGATCGCTTACTTCTTGGTATTTAACCCTTAATTGTTCAAGTTCTGTAGTTTCATCCGATAGTTTATTAGTAGTTGAGTTCAGCTTTTCTGTTAGAGTGGCTTCTTTTTTCTCAAATTCAATTGTTTTTTGCTGAAAGAAAACTTCTTTACTGCCAAGTTCTATAGAGTGCTTTGCATTGAGTTTATTGATTCGTATAAGAAAAAGAATCACTAGAAGTAAAGCTATTGAGATTGGGAGTATTACTTCGAGTAGTAGAGTCATTATTTGTTTCGTCTTATTGTAAAAACTTAAAAGTATATTAATTAGAACAATAAATAAAACGAAGCTCTTAAATTTATTTTTCAATAAGAATTTAAGTTGTCATTTTTTCAATTTTGTTTATACTAGGATGAAATGTTTAATTCTAAGTGAGATAATTCATCGTTTAAATAAATGCTTGTCAAAATGCTGTATTATAAAGAAAATAGTTATTTTCACCTTTACTATTTTGCATTGAATGATTTAGTGTGGAATTGAAATAGCTTTTTTTATAACAGGGTAGAAACAAAGACTTATCTTTTTTGAACAAAAGAATATGTTTGTAGCTTTGATGCAGTTTTTACTTATTTTGGAATTATTTATTGGGGAATAATTCCTTCACTTTTAGATTGAGATTAATGGGGACGATTGTAAATACAGCATATGCTTTTGAGTGTATTATTGATGCAGCAAAGTATCTTAACTTCAATTCAATAACTTCGATATCAGGGTTGATAAATATAAATAGCGATACCGGTGTTATTTCTGTAGATAGAATGACTCTTATTGTATTTATTTTATTACTTGTTGTCCTTTTTATTGTTTTCTCTTTTTTGCTTAGGGGTAAACGTCAAAGGCATATATTGAACGAGAAGAATATGATGAGTTCACTAATTGATAATGTACCTGATACAATTTACTTTAAAGATCTTGAAAGTAAATTTACTCGAATTAATAAGGCTCAATCTGACTTGTTAGGATTAAAACATCCCGATGAAGCAATAGGAAAATCGGACTTCGATTATTTTAAATATGCACAGGCTGCTTACGATGTTGAACAGGAAATTATAAGAACCAGAAAACCAATAATTAATGATGTTCATGTGCATGAGATAAACGGGAAAAAACTTTTTTTATCAGACACTAAAGTACCTTTAATTGATTCTGACGGAAAATGTAATGGTACTGTTGGTATTACTCGTGATATTACTGATTTGAAATTGACTCAAAATTTGATGCTTGAAAATCAGGCAAAGTTTAAAGCACTTTTTGAAAATGCACCTTTGGCTATCTTTCGTTTAGATAAATCAATGAAAGTCGTTGAGTTTAATCATCGTTATCGAAAAATGTTTGGATATACTACCAGTGATGACATGTCTAATATTTCTAATTTTGATATGCTAGCCGATGCTGAATTAGGTGAGCTTATTTTAGATACCTTAATGGAAACTAAAGAGGTTAATACCGAAATAATGCTTAAGCGTAAAAATGGAGATAAGTTTATTGCAAACCTTACTTTAGCATTACTCGACGAAGGTTATGATGAATTAAGCATTGAGGGTATCGTTGAAGACATAACAAAAGTAGCAAAAGCCCGTGATGAATTGATAAAAGCTAAGGATAAAGCAGTTGAGGCAGATAAATTAAAATCACTTTTCTTGGCAAATATGAGCCACGAAATTAGGACTCCAATGAATGCTATAATTGGATTCACGAATATGTTAAGAGAGGACGATTTATCTTTTGAAGATCGTAATTCATTTATCGATGTTGTTCAAAATAATGGGAATTCATTAATGACATTAATTGATTCTATTGTCGATTTCTCTAAACTTGAAGCCGATCAAATGAAGGTAAGTTTGGGCGAGTTTAATTTCAAAAATTTATTTGATTCTACTTGTGAATATGCCGAGAATTTAATTAAGGCTGAAGAAAAATTAAATATAAAGGTAATACGTACTATTCCTGAAGATCCAGAGATTCGTATAACATCTGATCGTCATCGTTTAAATCAAGTTCTTAATCATTTGGTTTCGAATGCTGTGAAATTTACCGACGAGGGTGAAATAGAAATTGGATATAAGTTAGAAAATGGTAAATTTATCATTTTTATACGTGATACAGGGATTGGGATTTCGTCTAAAAAATACAAAGCTATTTTTGAAAGGTTTGCAAAGGTAAATAATGATAAAAATAGGTTGTATGGAGGTACTGGAATTGGTTTAACAATTTCAAAGGGGTTAATAAAATTAATGAAAGGTAAAATTGAGGTTAATTCAGTTGTAGGTGAAGGTTCAACGTTTACAATTGAGTTATAATAAGACCTAATTTAATGCTTTTTCATTTTTATGTTGACATTAATTAAATGAATGTTTATTTTTAGGGAATATTTAAAAAGGAAAAAATGAGCGAAAACAATAAACCGTTAATTTTAATAGTTGAGGATGTTGAGTCGAATTATCTGTATTTGAATGCAGTGCTAACTAAGTTAGATGCAACTATTGAATGGGTTAAGAATGGCCTTGAGGCTGTTAATTTTGCAAAAGAGAATCCTAATATTGATGTAATTCTAATGGATTTACAGATGCCTGAAATGAATGGTTATGATGCAACTCGTGAAATAAAAAAGATTTACCCCGCGATGAGTATTATTGCTCAAACTGCTTTTGCAATGTCTGACGATAGATCACGAGCTCTTGAGGCTGGCTGTGATGATTATTTAGCAAAGCCTATTCGGTCTAAAGATTTATTAGATACCGTAAATAAATACCTCAATAAATAAATTTGTGAAAATTAGATAAGCTAAGTCCGAAACAGTTGTTTCGGACTTTTTTTTAGATTTGAGTTCAATACTTGAAATGTAGCTATTGAAATAGATTTTCTTATGAAAAACCGATTGAGAATTTTATATCCTGTAATGTTAGCAATCGCAGTTGTGGTTGGTGTTTTTTTGGGTTCTAACATGCAACAAAGAACCTCTCCTTTAAATCACCCTGCTAGCTTTTTTCAGCCCGATAAATTGTCATTATTTCTACAACTAATTGAAAAAGATTACGTTGACAGCATCAATAAATCAGAGATAATTGAAAGTGTAATTCCATCAATATTGGATAAACTTGATCCGCATACAACTTATATTCCCGCAAAAAATATGAAGGCTGAAAGTGAGCGAATGAGAGGAAACTTCTCGGGAATAGGCGTTCAGTTTGTATTGCAAGACGATACTGTTATGATTGTAGATGTTGTTTCCGGTGGACCTTCAAAACAATTGGGAATATTAGCAGGCGACCGTATTGTTAGAGTGAACAACGACACCATTGCAGGCATTGGAATTGCAAGTGATAGTATTGTTTCTCTTTTGCGTGGTGAAAAAGGTACAATGGTTAATGTTTCCATTCACCGTCTTGGTTTTAGTGAATTGATCGAATTCGATATCGAACGTGGTGAAATTCCACTTTTTAGTGTTGATGTATCATATATGATTACTGATAAAATTGGACTAATAAAAGTGAACGGATTTGCTGAATCTACTCATCGTGAATTTGTAAGTGGCATTAATGAACTAACCAAAAAAGGAGCAGAAAAATTGATTGTTGATTTGCGAGGAAACTCTGGCGGTTACCTTGGCATTGTTTTTCAAATGGTTGATGAGTTTTTGTCTGCCAACCAATTAATTGTATATACACAAGGGAATTCAAGAACCCGAAAAGATTATCTCTCATCGGACAAAGGCATTTGGAAAGAAAAAGATGTATTGGTTTTAATTGACGAATTCTCAGCATCGGCTAGTGAAATATTTGCAGGCGCTATTCAAGATAACGACAGAGGTTTGGTAGTTGGTCGCCGTTCATTTGGAAAAGGATTGGTACAAGAACAAATTCCATTTTCCGACGGTTCTGCCTTGCGATTAACTGTTGCTCGTTTTTACACGCCAAGTGGAAGAAGCATTCAGAAACCATATGACCACGGAAACGATGAGTATATGATGGATTATCACAATAGGTTGGTGAATGACGAGCTTACTCAAAAAGATAGTATTCATTTTAACGATTCACTAAAATATTATACCACTGAAGGTAGATTAGTTTATGGTGGAGGTGGTATTATGCCCGATATTTTTGTTCCAATTGATACTGTCGGTTTTAATAGCTTATATACTTCAATTGTTCGCAAAAATTTAGTGTACTATTTTGCTTTCGATTATGCCGATATACACCGAGCAGTGTTGAATGAAATAGAAGATGTTTGGCAATTGAATGAATACCTAAACGATGTAGGCTTGTTTGACGAGTTTATAAGCCATGCTAAAAACGAAGGGATTAACGTTTCAATCGCCGAATTGAAAGAAGCACGCCATATATTAAAAGCTCAATTGCATGCTTATGTGTGTCGTAATATTATGGGCGATAACGGTTTCTATCCTGTTATTTTTACCATTGATAAGGCTGTTGCCAAATCAGTTGAAATGCTTGAAAAAGAGGATTGGAGTAAAACAGAAATAGTAAAACTAGAAACATCGGTTGGATTAAATTAACGTGAGCTCGATATAAGGAAAAATAGTATACTATTGAAATTTAGATATTAAAAATGAATTCTTTGCTTATGGCAGAGCTGACGAGTCAATTGCCATTAGAAAAAAGTCATTTATTATCTAGTTACTGGTTCAATAGTCCGGTAGGTTTTTGCAATGCACTGATAATAAGACAATTAAAAAAGCAGCAACTGCTTATGTAACACGCTAGTATCTAGCGACATACATTGCGCCTCATTACTCAAATCTCAAAATCTAACGATCTATTGAGGTTAAAACCCTGCAATTTGTTTTCAGCGATTTTCAATTTATTGCAGTTACTTTAGTTTCTATAACTATTGAATCAAAGATTAATAGATACTAGACATTAGACCATTTTTTTAAATCTAAAGTCTAGTGTCTAATATCTAAACTCCATGTTTTCATGAATTTCATTCATCTTTTAAACCTATGTATTTTCAATGCATAGTGGTTTAGTGACTCTGCATTTAATTTACTTAAAGACCAATGGCTAAAGACCAATGACCAACAAATAAGTTGCGTAGTGGCTTGTAAGTAAAATGCTAAGAGAAATATTTAGGTCGAACTCACGTTATTTGTCAGTGACTAAAAGATAATTGCCTTTTGATCTGGAGTCATTAAGTCAAAAAGTTGGATCAGCAGAACATTCGTGATTCGTGTTATTTCACAATACGCTTATAATTAAGTTGTATCTCTCCGAAGTTAA
>JAQIBQ010000002.1 GCA_027859005.1 Prolixibacteraceae bacterium
AAACAATTATAATCCCTTTGATTTGCATGATGGGTAAAAATGGATTTTCTTTCATTTGAATAACCACGAATGCCCGAATAGTAATGTCTAATATTGTAATAAGTGTTTCAGGATGTAAATTTTCATTGATCGTAAACTTTGGAGAACTAAAACTTAACTACAAACGACCGGGGATAATATCAATAATTACGGTTCTGTTGTAAAAACGTTCTTCAGGAAGTTTATTTTCAAAAGGAGAGACTTTTTCATCTTCCCCAAACCCGTACACCTTTATTTTTACATCTGTCCGGTTAGCATTAGAGAGGGCACGTTTAAAAATGTTACTTACATCGGTGGCCCTGGCCAACGATAGGTTTAGATTATTTTTTTTAGTACCAATAATGTCGGTATAGCCATGTATAATCAAAGTTCCTTCCTTTGGTATTTTTGGTGTTACAATTTCGGTGAGGTATTTTTCGTAAATAGCGATTGACCTTGAGTCGTTAAATTCAAAAATCACACTAAACCGCATCCCCTCGTCATGTTTGGTTTGTTTCCAAAGTTCAATATGTATGCTGGTATCCTTAACCACCGAACTGCCGTCAAAAGCTTCACCTGTCATTGTAATTTTGAAGTCGCCATCGGGTTCATTGCCCAAAAAGTCTCTTCCGGGGATACTAACACTTTCGCTTGTGTAGGGGCCCATGTAATGGCTCATTCCTTCTTTAGAGGCAATTTCCATCGACCATGACGAAAATGCCTTCTTAGCACCTTCGACATTGAATGTAACATAGCTTTCGATTGGTGCTTCTATTATGCCCGTAATTTCAACAGGCTTTAGTAAAGTTCCAGGACCGGCCTGAAATTCCATTAACAAGGCAGGTGAACTGCTTTCGATAGACACCCTGCGATCGCCTTGGCGGAGGAGCTCCAGTTCGAGCATGCCGCCCAACTGTTCCGACCGAAGTTTGGGTTTGTTGCGCCCTTCGATGCTAATTCGATTACCATTGATTTGAAATATTTCGCTAAGGTACTTCTTGACCGATCTGGCCATAACTTCTCCATCTTTAGGGCCTTTTTCAGAAGAACCAATCAAGGTAATTGCCGATGATGGATCCTTCCCCATGCGGTCGCCAACAATGTTCAGCACATTGTAATAGGCTGTCATTTGTCGTTTTGATCGACCTGGAATATTATTAGAAGCAAACGCTTCGAGTTGATCTTCTTTAAAATCTTTTACTTGGTCGCGGGTTAACAACACATATCGATCGGGGATTTCGATCGATCCTAAATCGAAGAATACATAGTTACGTAGTGGAAAGGTTTCCTTCACCTTACGTTCCACCGGAATATTTAGGGGCGATTGTACCAGAAACCGAATATCTAAATCGTGTGATTTTGGGCGATAGCCAATGGTATAACCCGAGGTTACGAAATCAGTTGGGAGGTCATCGTTTGTCAGGTCGAAATAGAGAATATCGCCGTTGCCCATTCCACCCGCTTCACGGTTCGAAGAGATATAGCCGGTTTTCCCGTCGTCGATAAAATTGATTCCATAGTCGTCGGAATAAGAATTGAAAGGGTATTTCATAGGGATGGCCTTTTGCAATGTATCGTTCTGATTCAATGCCACACAAATATCCATTCCTCCAAAGCCCTGATAGCCATCGGACGCGAAATAAAAATTCCCAGCACCATCGATATATGGAAATTTCTCTCGGTTGAAGGTGTTGATATTGGGTCCCATGTTAATGGGTTTGCCCCACTTGTCGCCTTCACGCTTGCAATAATAGAGATCGGTTTCACCATAGCCTCCGGGCATGTCTGAAGCAAAATAAAGTCGTGACCCATTGGTAGAAATGTAGGGAATGGCTACTGAAAAGCTATCGCTGTTAAAGACGAAGGGCTCTGGATTGAGCCAATGTCCATCTTTTTTTACCGATGTGAAAATCTTATTTTGATCAATCCAAGACGGGTTTCTCCTATTTCTCCAAATCGTTCCAGACCGTGAAATGTAAATGGTGTCTTGTTTGTTCGAAAAGCTTGCTGGTCCATCGTTGAACGCCCTGTTTTTTTTTATGAAAGGACTCACCGATATGAAATTCATGTTGTTAGACCCCTTTTGAGCATAATGAAGGTCTAAGTAGTTTGCACCAGTCCAGCCATCAATTCTGTCGTGAACTGATGTTTTTCGCGATGAAGTGAATAGAATTCCATCGCCATACGCTACAGGGCAGAAGTCAGCATCTTCGGTGTTCAGTTCTGCCACATTTGTAATGGTAATTGACTCATCCCATTTTTGATCATTTAAAACAATTTCGATGGCATCGCTAAAAAATTTTCCACAGGGATCATTGGGCATCAATTCACTGTATTTTCTAAAAGCCACCTTCGATTGTCGGTACCATCCGTTTTCCCTCAGAACCAAACCATAGTTGAGATAAAATTCCGGCTTATTGTAAAGTCCCGCTGCATTAACCATATCGTAGGCAGCCTGTTCCTCGTTCTTATATTGATTCATAATACGATAACATTCCCCCAGCTTAAAATAAACATCGGTACTTGGATTCTTTTCTGCCACCTTTTCGTAAAGTTTTGCAGCGCGGAAATAGTTCCAATTTTCGAAAAGCCGATCGGCCCTTTTTATTTGTGCCATTCCTGAAAAGTAAAACAGCGCAATAATAATTGATAAGTAAATCCGTTTCATAGCTGTATTTGTTAAATGATAAATATTTTAAAAGTATCTGTGTTTGGACATTTTTGTGAATTTCCAACCAATATCCCAGCCCAGCATTATTTCGTGCGTGCCATTGTTATATCTACCTGTTCTGTTCAGATAATAATCGTATGAATAGCCTAGCCGAAGGAAACGGGAAATGTTGAATTCCAGTATCGCCACAAGCATATTGTCGGAACCATAAATATCCACTCTTTCGTTTGTTCGGTAACCAATGCCTACAAATACTGTCTTAAGAATCAAAATAGAGCCGGTAACTTCGGTTACCAAAGGCGCTGCCTGTACATATTTTATTAAAAGCGATGGCCTGAAATCGAGATACTCGTTAAGTTTGAATACAATGCCTGAAGTAAGGTAATACTGCCTGTAGAACTTTGCCAAATTGGGGTCAGCAAGATTATCCAGCCCAAACTTCGATTGCAGCAGGTGATTTACGCTCAACCCAGCATAGAACCGTGGCTTGTAGAAATAGATGCCGGTACAGGCATCGTAAACCCAGCTTGAATAGGTATCACCACTGAATGCGGGGTCGTTCTCGTATTCAATATTGATTTCATCAAACCCTATTCTGATATTGTTCGTCATTCCGGATAAGCCGAAAGCAAGTATTGAGTTGGTGCCCAGCGGAAGATGGTAAGCATAAGTGAGATTGAACCCGATGTTGTCCATCGGGCCAACTTTATCGTTATAAAACTGGAAACCAAGGCCCACACGGGTATTAGGTATTGCACTGTGCATGCTCAACGATTGGGTTACCGGGGACCCACGCATACCAGCCCATTGGCTACGGTGAACCATTGAACCTGAAAATAGTTCCCTGCTACCTGCATATCCGGGATTCACATAAACCGGATTGAAAAAATACATCGAGAATCCCGCGTCCTGTTGGGCCAGCGTAAGCAGTGAGAGTAAACTCAAAAAGATAGTTATAAATAGTTTCATTCGTCTAAATTTATTGTTTTCAAAGGTGACTCATGTATCTCGCACGTCTAGTCCCCGATTCTCGGGGCAGGCTATTCTCGTTTGTGATCGCTAGAATCATGCTCGTTTCATGTGTTTATATTTTTAAAGTCACTGACTACCTTTTGGATCGAAACTTCATTGCTCTGATCTTTCGGGCTGTCCGCATGGAACTCGCAAATAATCATTCTTCGGTATTTGAAGCTTGCTGCTAATGCTCGTTTCATGTTCTCTGTTTTTAATTCATTATGACATTTCTTACAACTATCGTTTTATAAATACCCAACCACGCTTTTCAACCTTTCCATAGTTGATAACGTAGTAATAAGTGCCATCGGGCAAGTTGTTACCGTTCAAATTTTCTCCACTCCAGAAATTATCGGTATTGCTGTAATTATCCGTTTTCCATACTTCACTTCCCCATCGGTTGATTATTTTAACGTTGTTAACCGGATAATACCTTAGTACAGGGATTTCCCAATAATCGTTTCTCCGATCGCCGTTTGGCGAGAAACCATTGTAAAACTCCAGGTCGGGTATGGTAACCATAAGCTCTTGAGAAGTTACATCCGTTCCGCAATTGTTCGAAACAGTCAAAGTCACCAGGTATGTTCCAATATCGGTATATGTATTACTAGGACTAGCGAAAGTAGAAGTTTGATCATCGCCAAAACTCCAGGAGTAAGTTTCTGCATATGAAGACGTATTATAAAAAGAATAAGTCATCAGCTCTACAAAATTCGGAATGAATACTGCTATAGGCACTGAATTTTCAGCTGTAATGGTTGTTGTGCTTGTTGTAGTACATCCATTTTTATCGCTTACTGAAACTGTATTGATTCCGGCACCCAAACCTGAAATATCTTCAGATGTTTCGCCATTGTTCCAGGCAAATGTGTACGGTGGAGTACCTCCCGATGTGGTAAGGTCTATCTTCCCGGTTGAATCTTCATAACACTTTAATTGAGTTGGAACGGCAAAAACACTCAACACCCCCGGGACTGAAATTACGATGGTGCATGTGGCTGTATTACCACAACTATCAGAAATAGCGTATTCCCTCGTTACTATATAGGATTCCGGATAACCGGAACCCGTGATCACTTCGTCACTTTGCCTAAAAGAAGCCAAATCCAAAGCACAATTATGATCAATTGTTCCACCTGCTAAAAGGAAGGCATTCAGATTGGAAAATTCAGGAACAGTTTTAACGGCACATGCAATATCAATCGAAGGGCACGTAATCAGTAAAACGGGAGCTTCTGTTACGTTTACCCATCCCGATTTTACTTCACCCTGACAATTGCTGGCCGATGTTTCCTGAACTTCCAAAAAGAAAGTGCCCACCTTATTCCAGGTAATAGAAAACTGATCAACAGGTCCTGAATATTGGATTTCATTATTTATTCTCCAGGTATAAGTTGATCCTGATCCTACGACTGAATCTACCCAATATTGTTTCTCTGTGCCAACAAAGGTATTGTCGGGCATCGAAAATTG
>JAQIBQ010000004.1 GCA_027859005.1 Prolixibacteraceae bacterium
GCATTGGGATCAGTAAAAGCAAAAAGCAATATTGTTGGACAATGGAGAACGGTTGACGATGGAACTGGGGAAGTTAAATCCATTGTTGACATTGCGATAATCGACGGCAAACTTTTTGGGACTGTAATAAAACTGTTTAACGAAAACCCCGACTATGATCCCATTTGCGAAAAATGTAATGATCATTTAAATGGAGAAAAAATCATTGGTTTGCAAATCATAAATAGTTTAACTCTTGATAATGGAAAATGGAAAGGGAATGATGGCATTCTTGATCCTGATAATGGGAAATATTACAATTGTAAAATGTGGGTTGATAAAGAAGATCCCGACAGATTAATCGTTCGCGGTTACATTGCATTTTTATATCGCACACAAACCTGGTACAGAGAAAAAATAGTAACGGAAAAACAGTAGCTACTATAAGTTAACTAAAGTAACTTTATAGCTTATAATCGCCAATAATAGCTAAATTCTAACAACTTACCGACAACTACAATAATGCTGCTCTCTTTTACTTATATTTGTTGGTTTAAATGAAATAAACATGAACAAAAGAGGTTTTGCAAGCGACAACAATTCAGGTGTACATCCAGCAATTTTAGAGGCTTTTCAGCAGGTTAACAACGGACATGTTGTAGGATATGGTAATGATTGTTATACTGAAAAAGCGATTCAAAAATTTAAAGCAATATTTGGAGATAAGATTGATGTGTTTTTTGTATTTAATGGTACTGGAGCAAATGTATTATCAATAGCAACATTAACAAACTCGTTCAACTCTGTTTTAAGTCCTTCTACTGCTCATATAATGGTAGATGAATGTGGCGCCCCTGAAAAGATTTCAGGATGCAAGCTAATTCCAATTGAAACGAATAACGGTAAAATTACACCAAATGATATTCTACCCTATTTGCACGGTTTCGATTTTGAACACCATTCTCAACCTAAACTAATATCAATCTCTCAAGTAACTGAATTAGGTACTGTTTATACCATAGATGAAATTAAAGCAATCAGCAATTTAGCACATGAACATGGAATGTATGTTCATATGGATGGTGCAAGAATAGCCAATGCTGCTGCTACACTTAATCTTCCGTTTAACGAATTCACGGGTAAAGCCGGCGTTGATGTTCTTTCATTTGGGGGCACAAAAAATGGAATGATGATGGGTGAAGCAGTTGTCTTTTTCAACAAAGAACTTGCTTTAAATACTAAGTATTACCGGAAACAATCGGGCCAGCTATTTTCAAAGATGCGTTATGTTGCTGCTCAGTTCTTAGCCTATTTCGAAAATGATTTATGGAAATCGAATGCTTTGCATGCCAATAACATGGCTAAAATACTTGCAGAAAATGTTAGCAAACTAAATATTACGAGTACTCAAAAAGTTGATGCTAATGGTGTATTTGCAATTATCGACGATGAAATTCGAGATAAGCTTCAAAAAGAATTCTTCTTTTACCCTTGGGATGAAAACACACATGAAGTGCGATGGATGACTTCCTTTGACACAAAAGAAGAAGATATAGAAAAGTTTTGCTCCAAATTGAAAGAACTGCTTAATGTCTAAATTAAGTTTTAGATATTATCCACAGCCAGTTTCTCCCGAGATGGAGCAATTGGAAAAGAAAATATTCAAATACAGTTTAATCCTACCTGTGTTTTTTTTGCTCATAATTTGGCTTATTAAAATTGCCGAAGTTGTTTTAGGTATTCGATTGACTGAATTGGGTATGTATCCAAGACATATTGAAGGATTACTAGGTATATTTACGTCTCCTTTGATTCATGGTGATTTCGGTCATTTAATTAACAATTCAACCTCATTCCTTATTCTTTCTACTGCACTTTTCTTCTTTTATCGAAAAATGGCCTACTTAATCTTCCTGTTAAATTATGTGCTTGCTGGTATTTTATTGTGGATTGGTGGACGAGAAGTGTGGCATATTGGTGCAAGTGGAATTATATATGGACTTGCTGCATTTTTATTATTTGCAGGCATTTTACGTAAAGATGTTCGCTTATTAACCATTTCACTTATTGTAATATTTCTATACGGAAGTTTTTTTTGGGGATTATTCCCCATTGAAGAGCACATCTCGTGGGATGGTCATTTAATGGGCGCAATATCGGGGACAATACTTGCTTTAGTTTTTTATAAATATGGCCCTCCTCGCCAAAAATTCGAATGGGAAGATGAAACGGATGATGAGAATGAAGAAGACGCCCCCCTACCGCCTGAATATCAAGATAATAAAACAACACCTATTTCTAAACTAAATTAAGGAATAATCTGTTTTTGTTATTAAATCGTTATTCACCATTGTAAGTTGCTAATAGGTTTCAAAAAAAGATTAATTTTGCAGCAAACAATAATAAGTTCTTTTAAATGATAAGTCGCCGAATTATCAGGATCAAAGTAATGCAATCACTATATGCATTCCATTCTTCTCCGAATCAAACCATTAACTTGGCAGAAAAGGAACTCTTTCACAGTATCAATAAATCTTACGATCTTTATCATTGGTTACTCCAATTGCTAGTAGAAGTTCACACTTATGCCACTGAGCGCATTGAGCTCAAGAAGCATAAACAAGTGCCAACGCAAGATGATCTCAGTCCGAATACTAAATTCATTAACAATGAAGTTATTCTTCGCCTAGTTGAGAACAAACCGTTGCAAGATTATATTGAAAAAGCGAAATTGAGTTGGATTGATCATCCAGAATTGATTAAGAAGTTGTATACCGAATTAGTAGAATCGGAAAACTACAAAAAGTACATTATCAATGAGACAAAATCGATAAAAGAAGATCGTAATTTGGTTGATCATTTCTATGCAAATGTAGTAGCTCAATCCGAAGACATCTATCAATTACTTGAAGAACAAAGTATTTATTGGAACGACGATCTTGAGTTTGTAGCAAGCATGATTATTAAGACGCTACGTAAATTTAAGTTAACAACTTCAGAAACAAAAAGCTTAATGCCGCTTTTCAAAGATGAAGAAGATGTTGATTTTACGAAAAAATTGTTCAGACAATCGGTTTTAAACTCCGAGGAACACAGAAAAATAATTACAGATCACTTACGTAATTGGGATCTCGACAGAGTTGCATTTATTGATGTCCTTATTATGGAAATGGCACTTTGTGAATTTCTATATTTTAGTTCAATACCATCGAAAGTTTCGTTGAACGAATACATCGACTTGGCTAAATTTTACAGCACAACTAAAAGTCGTACATTTATTAATGGAATTTTAGATAAAATTTTAAAAAGTCTGAAAGAAGATGGAAAAATCACTAAAGCTGGTAGAGGTTTAATTGGTGAAAACAACTAAAATCATACAGTATATAATCATTCCACTTCTTACAATCAGTTGTTCTAACACAATAAAATCTAAGACTGAGAATGAAGTAACTCATCCAAAATTTGTTGTTCATCCAGAAATACATAATTTTGGAACAATTGAGTCAGGAGAAGTTGCTACTTTCTTTTTTAAATTGACCAATGAAGGCACTGGTGTTCTTCATATCGATTCAATTGATTATGGTTGTGGATGCATCGAAACAGTTTTGAAAAAAGATGAATTAAAAAATGGAGAGAGTACTTATTTACAAGTTTTATTTAATTCGGCAGGTGTATGGGGCAATGTTAACAAACCAATTTTAGTTTTTACAAATTCAGAAGAAAAGGAAAAAAGTATATATATTTCAGCAAAAGTTAATAATCAACTCTTTAATTAAGGATAAAAGATATGAATTACTTCAATTACATTTTAATGTCTCAACCGGCCGAAGGTTCTGAAAGCAATCCCCTTGGAATGTTTCTACCTTTAATCGCTATTTTAGTTATTTTTTGGGTTTTTATGATTCGCCCACAGGCAAAACGTCAGAAAGAACTTCGCAAGTTCAGAGAGTCAATCCAAAAAGGCGATAAAGTAATTACTACAGGTGGTATTTATGGTAAAATTGTTAGTGTAAAAGACAATCTGATTGTAATGCAGATTGATGAAAACACTAAAATCACTGTTGATAAAGCAAGTGTTTTAAAAGATTCAAGCGATTTACAGCAAGCGCAAAAATAAATAAAAAGAAGGGATTTACCC
>JAQIBQ010000124.1 GCA_027859005.1 Prolixibacteraceae bacterium
ACGATTCAGGTAGTACTACAAAAGTTGTGGGTAACCAACGTACAGGAAACATACCTTCGTGTTTTCCACCTTTTCGATAAGCATTTAGTTCCTCTTGTATAATATCTATTGCGGCCTTAATTCCAACGTCTGATTTTGGATCGACACCTTTCTTTTTTAATTCAATATTTATTGCAGAGATGCTAGGAACAATCATGGCCGAAGTGAATGGATTTTGATTATTATACAACATGCATTGATCAATATAAGGAGACTGATCAACTATTGCTTCTTCAATTCCTTCAGGACTATATTTCTCACCATCGCCAGAAATTAAAAGACTTTTAAAACGACCAAGAACATATAGGAAACCATCTTTATCCATGTATCCCATATCACCGGTATGCAACCAACCATCTTTAATAGTTTCTGCAGTTGCGTTATCGTTCTTCCAATACCCTTTCATTACATTCCCTCCTCGAATTACAATTTCACCTTTTATACCTATGGGAAGTTCTTTATTATCGTCGTCGATAATTTTTAAATCCATGTATTTTACTAAACGCCCCGATGATCCGAATTTATAGGCATGTAAGGCATTTGAAGAAATTACTGGTGATGCTTCACTTAAACCATACCCTTGCATTACAGGCATTCCAATTGCACTAAAAAATCGTTGCAACTCTATATCCAAGAGAGCTCCACCTCCAACAAAGAATTTTAAATTCCCTCCAAAATTTTGGCGAACTTTGCTAAATAAAATTTTATCAAAAAGGTTGTACAATGGAAGCAATAAAATTCGCAAGCCCTTTCCACGGTTAAATCCCATAGCGTTGTATGCATATGCAACTTTCAGACCCCACGAAAACAAAGTGCTAGCAACATTTCCTTTTGCTCTGATTCCCGATTCTATATTTTTACGTAACGCTTTTGATATAGCGGGAACGCTCATCATTATATCTGGCTTGATTTCATTAATGTTTTTAATAATGTTTCGATTGGTTTCCATGGCTGTTTTGCCAATTTCCTGTCCAGCGATACTTGCTCCAAAATACATAAAACAATACAAACATGCCGTATGTGCAAACGAATGATCCCAAGGCAAAATAGTAAGCGTTTTATACTCTGGTTTAATTGACATGAGAGTTTTTGACTGACGTACATTTTCGGCATAATTATATTGAGTAAGCATGATACCTTTGGGATCGGCCGTAGTGCCTGAAGTATAGGAGATATTCGCTAAATCGTTGGATTGAATACTTTGCCAAAATGCATCGAATTTCTTTCTATTTTCTTCATTTTTCAAATATTCACGTCCTTTTTCTTTAATTGAATTAAAAGAAATTTTATAATCGGCAGGCTCGTCAATTTCATCTAAAAATATAACACTTTCTAAGTCATCACAATCGTTGAAAATAGATTCAACTTTCTCTACCTGCGAAAAAGAAATGATTACAACTTTTGCACCTGAATGCTTAATTCGAAAAGAAATATCGATACCAGCCTCAAGCTTAACAGACAAAGGAACATTAACTGCACCTGCGTAGAACATACCCATTTCTGCTACAATCCAATCGGTTCTACCTTCAGCCAACAAGCCAATTCGATCACCTTTTTTAATTCCCATTTCAATAAGCCCAGCACCAAAAGCATGAATTTCATCTCGAATTTCACTGTAAGTCATACTTTTATATCCACCATCAACTTTCTCCCACATATAAGGGTTATTGGCAAATTTTACTACACTTTTTTCAAATAGTTCAATTAAAGTTTTCATTGTATTATATAGATTAGTAAAACGCTTAAAAGTAATTCGAAAATCCTGTAAGAACAAAAAACAACTAAATATTTCGCCAAATGATTCTCAATTATTCCAAATCAGTAATTTTATTAGAAAAATGAATTGTAACTTAAATGGTTTGCCTATTTTGGTTGTTTCAATTATTAAGCATGTACGATATTATTGGTGACATTCACGGTCATTACGATTTACTTGTTAAAACACTTAAATCAATTGGCTATACTGAGCATAACAACTCATATACTCATCCTGAAAGAAAAATTATTTTCACAGGAGATATAATAAATAGGGGCGATAAAATTCGCTCAACAGTTACGCTCATAAAAAACATGGTAGAGAATGGAGATGCATACTGCATTTTAGGTAACCATGAGCTTAATGCGATACTATATGCAACACTCGACAAACATGGAAAGTCTATAAGAAAGCGCTTGTTACGCTATAAAATGCCTTTGCTAAAGACGCTAGAAGAATACAAAAATTATCCTTCAGAGTTCAAAGAGGTAATAAAATGGTTTAGAACACTTCCTTTATTTATCGACATGGAAGACTTCAGGGTAATACATGGAGGGTGGAATGATCAACACATAAAAACTATAAACAAATACCTAAATGGTGAAAATCGCTTAAGAAAAAGTTTTCTAAAAACATATTTAATAAACAAAGAGCTAAACACAGCTGTAAACGAACTTATTAAAGGCAAAGAGATTCATCTACCCAAAGATTTATTACTCAAAGACAACAAGGGAATATTACGCAGACATTTCAGAATAAAATGGTGGGAAAATGCTGACGATAAAACCTTTAAGGACATCGCTTTTGGGAATCGATTTGAATTACCCGAATACACTATACCAAAAGAAATAGTGCCAGATATAACCCCCTATCCAACTGATGCTCCACCTGTTTTTCTTGGACATTATTGTTTGAATAAAAAGGCTTTAATATTTCAAAACAACATATGCTGCATAGACACATGTGTGGTTAGAACACAAAAACTAACGGTATACCGTTGGCAAGGAGAAAAGAAACTTACTTCAAAAAACTTAGTAAGAATATAATTTACATTTAATTCAATTTTCAGTTTCCTTCATCTATTTCTCGCTCTCGTCTATTCATATTGTTGATTTACCGATAAGTCACATTACTTTCAATATCGGATATTTAGTTTTGATTTTGAAAACAAAAAAATCAAACCATGAAGATCACCCTAGTAGATGGCTCGTTGAAAAACTATGACAAGCCAAACTATACAAAAACACTGTGTAAGGAATTACAACAACAAGGTCACGAAGTAAACTTAATTGTTTTAGAAAATAAACAAATAAACTACTGCAATGGCTGTTGGAGTTGTTGGTGGAAAACTCCTGGCATATGTCCTCAAAAAGACGACATGCACGAGATTTATAAAAGCTATATGAAGTCTGATATGGTGTTGCATTTCTCTTCTCTTGATATGGGATTTGTAAGCAGCAAGCTTAAGACGATAAACGACCGCACAATACCTCTTGTGCATCCTTATATGACTATAGTTAACGGAGAATGCCACCACAAAAAACGATACGATAAATATCCATATTTAGGATTAATTGTTGATCCTAAAAAAGACAACAATGAAGATTTAGAAATTACAAGAGATTTATATTCTCGCATGGCTCTCAATTTTAAAACTGAACTTAAACTTTACACCACCATTCAAAAAAGCACGGAGGACATTTGCAATGAAATTAGCAGTATTTAATGGATCACCTCGAAAATCAAAAAGCAATTCAACTCTTTTGATGAATCATTTTTCATCGGGCTATTATTCCAACAATAAGAAAGTGCTACCCTTGAATTATTTGGCACAAACCAATTTAAATCAAGAACACATCAAAGCATTCGACAATGCCGATACAGTTCTTCTTATATTTCCTCTTTACACCGATGCAATGCCCGGACAAGTTAAGTTCTTTTTGGAATCAATTGCAGATCTAGAATCAAATGGTAAAAGAGTAGGATTTATAGTACAATCGGGTTTCCCCGAAGCTTACCATTCAATTTTCATTGAACGATATTTAAAACGTTTAGCTGAAAAACAGAATTGGGAATACATTGGGACTGTTATAAAGGGTGGTGTTGAAGGAATAAAAATTATGCCACCTTCAATGACCAATAAATTATTCAAAAACTTCTACAATTTGGGAAAAGACTTTGCGTTAACAGGCCAATTCAATTCTACAATAGTACAAAACCTTAGAAACCCCTATCGGATGAGTACTGTTCGTCGAGGTTTTTTCAGAATAATGCTGACTACAGGCTTAGCCAATTTTTATTGGAACAAAAATTTGAAAGAAAACAATGCTTACGATAAACGTTTTGCACAACCCTATGCGGTATAAAACGCCATTAACCAAATTCCAAAAAGCAAAGAACCGTTCTATGAATAATAGAATGGTTCTTTGCTTTTTGAACTATACCTCAATATATTTTCAATTCACATTCTCTTAACCTAAGAATCCAAAAAACAAGGGTTTAAGCGCTTTGTAACTTTTCACACACAAACCAATTTACAGCACATCTAATTTTGTCAGCGAAAAGGAGATAAATCTTCTTTTACCAATAAAAAAAATTAAGCCTTTAGTAGAAATAAATCAAATGGTCTAATTTTTTGTAAATGGAAGTAGAACCATTAAGCACTAAAATTTTAATACTATGCAAACAGCACTTATTGTAATCGGAATAATTATAGCAGCTTTTATCCTCTTTCGATTTATCACCATGAGAAGGATTAAAAACACACCCTTAGTGGCCGATCATTCAAAAATTCTTACACTAAACGATAAGAATTTTCAACAACAAACAAAGAACAAAATAGTATTGGTTGATTTTTGGGCAAGCTGGTGTGCTCCATGTAGAGTAATGGCACCAGTTTTAAACGAAGTGGCCAACGAACTATCAGGTGATTCACACGTTGGGAAAGTTGACATTGAGAAATTCCAAAGTTTAGCTCAGAAATTTAAAGTTAGAAGTATCCCTACTCTAATTCTCTTCAAAAACGGAAAGGAAATTAAACGTTTTGTAGGTATTAAAAACAAAGATTTTTTACTGAAAGAAATTGAAAAAGTTAATTAACCCCTAAATCCCCAAAGGGGACTTTAATCTCAATCGATTTTAAAAAGAAGAGTAAAAAATATCAGTAAGTAATAGTTAAAATAGATAATAAAATGGAAAAAATATTAATTAAAGGAGGTGTTGCTGCAGGAGCAACCGCAGCGGCAAAAGCCCGTCGTATTTCTCCCAATGCTCAAATAACGATACTAGAAGGTGGCCCAGATATTTCATTCGCAAATTGTGGTTTGCCTTATTATATAGGTGGTGATATTAAAAGCCGCTCAAAATTAATTCTACAAAGCCCTGAAAGTTTCAAGGAACAATACGATGTTGATGTACATACTTATACCATGGTAACATCAATCGATAAAGAACAACATCTGGTGAAAACCGAAGATCCCAGAAATGGCATTGAAAAAACCTTTGAATACACAAAATTGATTTTGGCCCAAGGTGGTCGTCCAATAAAACCACCAATGCCTGGAGCCGATTCCGATCATGTTTTCACCTTATGGACTTTAGAAGACATGGATAAAATCGCTTCTCATCTAGATAACAAGAATCCTAAAAATGCGGTTGTTGTTGGTGGAGGATTTATTGGTTTAGAAATGGTTGAAGCACTTGCTAAAAGAGGACTAAATGTAAATGTAGTTGAAAAAATGCCTCATGTAATGGCTATTATGGAAGGCGAAACAGCAGGTTTTATTGAAAATGAATTAGTAGCCTATGGTGTTGGAGTTCATACCAATGCAGGTGTTACAGAAATTGGTCCAAATTCAGTTAAACTCGACAATGGCAAAGTATTAGACGCCGATATAGTATTGCTTTCGATTGGTGTTCGTCCGACTCTTCAATTGGCTATTGATACGGGCCTAAAATTAGGCGATGCTGGTGGATTGTTGATAAACGACCATATGCTAACATCCGACCCTGATATTTATGCTGCCGGCGATATGGTTGAAATAGATCACCGCGTGAACAATAAAAAAGTACGCATCCCATTAGCAGGCCCAGCTAACCGTCAAGGTAGAATTGCTGCCGAAAATGCTTTAGGAGGAAACCATCGCTACAAAGGATCAATAGGAACATCGGTAGTTAGAGTATTTGAAGCCGTTGCCGGAACTACAGGATTATCACTTAAACAAGCTCGTTCAGTTGGCATTAATGCCGATGCTGTTGTTGTTCATAAAGAACATCATACATCCTACTATCCTGGCTCCGAAAACGTGACCGTATTGTTGGTATACGATAAAGACACAGGCATTGTTTTGGGTGGTCAAACAGCAGGCTACAAAGGTGCCGACAAACGTTTAGATGTAATTGCAACTGCAACAGCAGCAAAACTTACAGTTAGCGATTTGGCCGATGTTGACTTTGCCTATTCTCCACCAATTGGAACAGCAAATGATGCTATAAACATGGCTGCCTATACTGCTGAGAATAGAATCTCAGGGTTTAGCCCTTCAGTTACCACTTCAGAACTAGATGCATTCCTAGCTGATAAGAATCCAGTATTTATTGATGTAAGAGACATCTTTGCATTCGAGAAAAGTCATATCGAGGGAGCAATGCATATTCCACTTGAATTATTAACTCAACAACTAGATGAAGTTCCTTCCGGAAAAACGATTGTTGTATACGATGAAACTGGTAAAAAAGGACACCAAGCCCTACGCACATTACTAGGTGCTGGGTTCGATAAAGTAGTAAATATTTCAGGAGGTCATATCTCGTTGCAACGACACGCTCGAACAATTGGGTTTCAGAATTTTAAAATTGAACTTTTACCCGTTGAAGAAAAATCGTTGGTAGAAGAAAACAATGAAACAGAAGAAATCAAAAGCACAGCAACAAAAAATGACAATTCACTTGTTGTTATTGACGTTAGAACTCCAGATGAATTTGCATATGGTGCCTACCCCGACGCGATTAATATTCCTTTAGACGATTTAATGCATCGTTTTGAAGAATTAGGAAAAAATGCGTCGAGAGAAATAGTTGTATACTGTGCTAGTGGTGCTCGATCGGCATATGCTCAACAATTGTTGATGCAGGTTGGATTTGTCAATGTAAAAAATGGTGGAGGTCTTAACTCAATGATGGCAAATGTAAAAAAAGAAACAACTGAGCCGGCACCTTCAAATGAACCATTGGTAGTAGATGTTCGAACCCAAGGAGAATTCAGTGGAGGAGCATTCCCTGGAGCTGTAAATATCCCAATGGATGATCTTCAAACACGTTTGAATGAATTAGGAGGTTCCTCAAGAGATATTACATTATACTGTGCCTCTGGTGCACGTTCGGCATATGCTACTCGCTTCTTACAGCAACAAGGTTTTACCAATGTTAAAAATGGTGGAGGAATAATGCACATGATGATGCATAAATAATTCTAAACCAACATATTTAGACACAAAAAATCCCGTTTGAAACTTTTCAAACGGGATTTTTAATATCATAAAAGTAATTGTTTAGTTTACTAGCTGATCCATTACTTCATTAATCTTTTCATCGGTTGAAGCATCAACTTTATCAAAATCAGCAATAGATTTCAATTCTGCTTTTACTTCAATATAGAATTTTATTTTTGGCTCGGTACCTGAAGGACGAACTGAGATTTTTGTTCCATTTACGGTAAAGAACTGAAGAACATCGGCAGTAATTTTCTGGTCGATTTTTTCTTCGGCACCCGTTAATACATTCTTCGAAATTAAAGTTGAATAATCTTTAACAATTTCCAATTTTGAACCACCCAATACCGAAGGAGGTGTAGATCTGAAAGTTTTCATCATTTCTTCAATTTCAACAGCTCCTTGTTGACCTTCACGAACGATGTATTTCATTTTCTCTTTTGAAAAACCGTATTCAACATAAATCGACTTCAACAAATCGTACAACGACTTTCCTTGATCTTTTGCCCAAGCAGCAATTTCAGCCATAAGAACACAAGAGGTAACTGAATCCTTATCTCGTACAAAATCGAGCGGCATAAATCCAAAGCTTTCTTCGCCTCCTCCAATATATACTTTTTGTCCTTCTAAGTCGCGAATAACTTCAGCAATGTATTTGAATCCAGTATAACAATCGAAATATTCAATTCCGTTTTTGTTGGCAATATCAGCTATTAGTTCAGAGGTAACAATTGTTTTAACAATGAATTCGTTGCCCTTCAGTTTATCTAATGCTTTGTATTGAGTGATAATGTAATACAAGAAAAGTAATGCAGTTTGGTTACCATTTACGATTATCCATTCTCCTTTATCGTTTTTAGTACAAACACCAATACGATCGGCATCAGGATCGGTAGCCATTACAATATCGGCATCGGTAGCTGCTGCTTTTTTCATAGCCATTGCCATTGCTGCAGGCTCCTCGGGATTAGGAGAAATTACAGTTGGAAAATCGCCACTAATAACATCTTGTTCAGGTACATTTATAACATTTGTAAAACCAGCTGCTTTTAACGCATCAGGCACTAACTTCACTCCAGTACCATGAATAGGTGTAAATACAATTTTCAGATCGTTTTGTTTCTTAACCACATCAGGGTTAATAACTACTGAAATTGCTTTTTCTATAAACAGGTTATCGAAGTCTTCCCCTAAAATGGTTATATCATCTTCACTACCGTCCCATTTAATATCTTCAACTTTAATGGTTTTTACTTCGTCAACAATTAACTTATCGTGAGGGCCTACAATCTGAGAGCCATCGTCCCAATAAGCTTTGTATCCATTGTATTGTTTTGGGTTATGAGATGCGGTTAAAATAATACCACTCTGGCATCCAAGTTCGCGAATGGCAAACGATAACTCAGGTGTAGGGCGTAAGTCTTCGAAAAGATAAACCTTAAATCCATTTGCAGTAAATATTTTTGCAGCAGCTTCTGAAAATAAACGGCTATTATTACGGCAATCGTGTCCTATTGCAACTTTAATTTGATCTAAATGAGAGAAAGCACTTTTAAGGTAATTCGCCAGGCCTTGTGTAGCAGCACCAACAGTATATATGTTCATACGGTTTGTACCAGAACCCATCACGCCACGTAATCCACCTGTACCAAATTCTAAATCTCTATAAAACGAATTGATTAACTCTGTTTTATCTTCACTATTGAGCATAGCTTGCACTTGCTCTCTGGTCTCTTGATCAAAGGTTTCACTCAACCACGTTTTTGCATTTTCAGTTACGGTAGTGAGCAATTCATTATTTTCCATGATTATTTTATCTTTTTGATGAAAGACATTCTTTAAGGCTATCACGCCAATTAGGTATTCCAATACCAAACGAGTCTCTCAATTTTGTAGTATTCAGAACAGAATACATTGGACGTTTAGCTTTGGTTGGGAACTTATCGCTACTTACCGGAATTACTTTACAGTCAATTTCTGCAAGGGCAAATATCTCTGTAGCAAACTCCGCCCATGAACAACTTCCTTGATTTGTATAGTGGTATAAACCTGGCAAATAAGCCTGTGGGTTTAAAATTGATTTAATAATCATATCAATGATACAGTTAGCTAAATCACGAGCATAAGTTGGTGACCCAAATTGATCATTAACAACTTGTACTTCGCTATTATCATTACCAATGGCAATCATTTTACGCATAAAATTATGTCCGTATTCAGAATACAACCAAGATGTACGAATGATTACATAATCGTCGAAAACAGATTTGATTTTTTCTTCACCTTCAAGTTTTGAACTACCATAAACAGAGATTGGGTTGGTTGAATCATCCTCTAAATAGGGTACAGTTGAATTACCATCAAATACATAATCAGTAGAAATATGAATAAGAAAGGCTTCTTGCATTGCACAAGCAGCGGCTAAAACCTGAGGAGCTAAAGCATTTATTTTTCGTGCATTCTTAACATCATCTTCGGCACCATCTACATTGGTATAGGCAGCACAATTAACTACTATTGCTGGCTTACTAGCCTCCATAAATACTGAAACAGCATCAGGATTGGTAATATCCAACATATCAACGTCGGTAAAAATAAATTCTAGCCCTGGAAAGTTTTTACAAAGTTTTCTAAGTTCATTTCCCAATTGGCCATTTGCTCCCGTTACTAATATCTTACTATTCATTTCCCTATAATAAATTATGTTTTCTACTAAATCAATCCTATTTAAATAATTTTATCAGACAAATGAACATTATTTTCGCCTAATTTCCAATCAATATCTTAATAGTGATTGTATATATAATAGATCAAATGCAATTTTAATGCTTAAATATTTCTTTTTTTGAATCAACATCAAGTTCGTCTCTGAACAAATAAACTCAAAAATAATGAATGAATACAATCTCTTCACAAAGAATTTGACCAATAGCAACACCCAAGTCCAAAAACCTACACAACAATATCTTACACACACAACAAGATGTAATTCATCTTCGAAAAAACAGGATTATTTCACAAAATAGAAAATGTAGCGAAATCTGACACAGTCACTTTTTTACTTATAAAAAACTAAGCTTTACCGTCCAAAAGAGTTATTCATTTTCTAGTACGAATAATAAAAAATAAAAGAAACCTTTTATTGAGTTCGAATGAAAAAAATCAATTTAATTACACTTTCAATTTGCTCCGTTTTTATGGTTAAAAAAAATCATCAATTTAAAAACAGCAAAGAAAAGATATCTACACAAATTAAATCTTAATTATCAGATATTTACAAAATCGAAACAATAAAATACAGTTCAATTCAAAGGATAGTGGAACCAATAGAAAAAACGAACTTGAACTCTTTGATAATTAAGATATAAATTATACTTTTGCCGCGCAATTATTGCAATCAACATAAAGTCAAACTTATTAATTATTAAAAACATTTAGATGACAGAAGAAGTTAAAGATCAAGTTGAGCAAACAGAACCTACAAAAGAAGTAGCAGCACAACCTGAAGCAAAAACTGAAGAAGCTGCCCCCACAGAGGTCGTAGCTGAAACAGTTGAAGAAGTTAAGGAAGAAGCTGTTGAAGTTAAAGCAGAAGAACCTAAAAAAACAGCAAAACCTAAAAAAGAGGTAAAGCAAATAGTAGATCCTACAGCAGACTCTGATGAAGATTTTGATTGGGATACTCTAGGCGAAACGAAAGGTGTTTATACCGGTGAAAGAAGAGAAGAATTAGAAAATCTCTACAACGACACATTATCTACAATTCAAGATAAAGAAGTGGTTGACGGTATTGTTATTTCAATGAACAAACGTGAAGTTGTTGTTAACATTGGCTACAAATCTGATGGTATTGTTAGCTTAAACGAATTCCGTTACAACACAGAATTAACAATTGGTGATACTGTTGAGGTTTACGTTGAAAGTTTAGAAGACAAAAAAGGTCAATTAACTTTATCGCACAAAAAAGCTCGTGCTCTTCGTTCATGGGATCGTGTAAACGAAGCCATGGAAAAAGACGAGGTAATCAAAGGATACATCAAATGTCGTACTAAAGGTGGTATGATTGTAGACGTATTCGGAATCGAAGCTTTCCTTCCAGGTTCACAAATCGATGTGAAACCTATCCGCGATTACGACATATACGTTGGCAAAAACATGGAATTCAAAGTTGTTAAAATCAATCAAGAATTCCGTAATGTTGTTGTTTCTCACAAAGCACTTATTGAGGCTGAATTAGAACAACAGAAAAAAGAAATTATCTCTAAATTGGAGAAAGGACAAGTTCTTGAAGGAACTGTTAAAAACATTACTTCATACGGTGTATTCATCGACTTGGGTGGTGTTGACGGATTAATTCACATTACTGACTTAAGCTGGGGACGTGTTAGTCATCCAAATGAAATTGTTGAATTAGATCAAAAAATCAACGTGGTTATTCTTGACTTCGATGATGACAAGAAACGTATTGCTCTTGGTTTAAAACAATTAACTCCTCACCCATGGGATAACTTAGATACTGAATTGAAAGTTGGCGACAACGTGAAAGGTAAAGTTGTTGTATTAGCTGATTATGGTGCATTTGTTGAAATCGCTACTGGCGTTGAAGGTTTGATCCACGTTTCAGAAATGAGCTGGAGTCAGCATTTACGTAGTGCACAAGATTTCTTATCAGTTGGAGATGAAGTTGAAGCTCAAATTCTAACATTAGATCGCGACGAGCGAAAAATGTCATTGGGTATTCGTCAACTACACACTGATCCTTGGGAGAAGATTGAAGATACATATACTACAGGTTCAAAACACACCGCAAAAGTTCGCAACTTCACCAACTTTGGTGTATTTGTAGAGATTATTGAAGGTGTTGACGGTTTAATTCACATTAGCGACTTAAGCTGGACCAAGAAAATCAAACACCCATCAGAATTCACTTCAATTGGTGCCGAAATTGAGGTTATTGTACTTGACATCGACAAAGACAATCGTCGTTTAAGTCTTGGACACAAACAATTGGAAGAAAATCCAGGGGATGTATTTGAAACAATATTCTTAGTTGATTCTGTTCACGAAGGAACAATTGTAGAACAATTCGACAAAGGTGCGGTAATTGCATTGCCATACGGTGTTGAAGGATTTGCAACTCCTCGTCACTTAACCAAAGAAGACGGAACAGCTGTAAAAGTTGAAGATAAATTAGCATTTAAAGTAATTGAGTTCTCTAAATCTGCAAAACGATTTATCTTATCTCACTCACGTAGTTGGGAAGATGTGAAACGTGCTGCCGATAGAGATTCTAAGAAAACTCAAGGCTCAAAAGCTAACAAAGCAATGAAAGCTGTTAACGACAACATTGAGAAAACAACTCTTGGTGACATTTCCGACTTGGCTGCATTGAAGTCAAAAATGGAAAAAGATGAAAAAGGCAAAAAATAGAAATTTTAGCCTAGAATTTTAAAATCGAAATTTGTATCTTGCTTGTTATGGAATATAACGTTGATAAAAAAGAGAAGTTTGTTGTTGTATCAACAACAACTTCAAAGCTAAATACGGCAAATGCTCCCGATTTGAAATCAGAATTCGTTTTGCTTACCAGTGATGGTAATAAAAACATAATTCTTGATTTAAACAGTTGCGAATATTGTGACTCTTCGGGTTTAAGTGCAATTTTAGTTGCCAACCGACTATGCGAGCAACTTGAAGGCAAATTCGTTATTACTGGATTACAGCCAGAAGTTGATAGCTTGATTAAAATTTCACTTCTCGATACTATTCTTAACATTAAGTATAGTCTTGATGAAGCGGAAGCCTTTGTGGAAAACGATACGAAATAATTCTTCAACAAACTTTTGTTAGAAGAAATGATTCCATTCGAATTAACCATATTAGGAACAAGTTCAGCATTACCAACTTCTTCACGATATCCTACCGCTCATGTACTTAATGTACGTGAGCGGTTTTTTTTGATTGACTGTGGCGAAGGCACCCAAATTCAACTAAGAAAATACGGTGTTAAATACGCTCGTATCAATCATATTTTCATCTCTCACCTTCATGGCGATCATTATTTCGGGTTAATCGGATTACTTTCAACCTATGCGCTCCTAGGCCGTTCAAGCGACCTTCATATCTATGCGCATTCTGAATTGCCCGATTTACTTAAATTACAATTGGATTTCATAAATGATGATAGCGGATTTAACATTATTTGGCACCCTCTGAATTTTAAGAGGAAACAAGTAATTATCGAAAATGAAATCTTTAAAGTGACTTCTTTCCCTGTTAAACACAGAATCCCATGCTGTGGATTTATATTTGAAGAACAAGCAGCTGAATTGAATATCAGGAAAGATCGAATTGAAAAATACAACATCCCAATCCGAGCCATTCATTTAATCAAAAAGGGAAATGATTATACCCTTGAGAATGGAACAATTATTTTAAACAAAGAGTTAACCTTTCCTAAATTCAAGCAACGCTCTTATGCCTTTTGTACAGACACTTCCTACCTACCTGAATTGAAAGATACTTTAATGAATGTTGATTTGCTATACCACGAAGCAACTTACGATAAGACCATGGAGAAACAAGCAAAGAAAACCTTTCACTCTACAACCGTTCAAGCAGCAAGTCTGGCAAAATTATCAAATGCAGGAAAATTGCTGATTGGTCATTTTTCTGCACGCTATAAGAATACAAACTTTTTGGTTGATGAAGCTTGCGAAATTTTCGAACATACAATTGCTGCTAACGAAGGAATGATTCAATCTATTCCACAAATGAGAGTTTCTGAATAAAAATCATAAAAAGCCAAACCTCAAGCTACCATTCAGTTTCTGCTTCATCTATCTCCCCAAAAAATTTCTTGTCAAAATTAACCAGATATAAACGAGCTTTGGGGCGTGTAAAAGCAGTATAAAACCATCTCAAAAAGTCAATATTTATCATTTCTTCTAACAAATACCCATGATCGATAAATACGGCATCCCATTGACCTCCTTGGGCTTTATGACAAGTAACTGAATAAGCATATTTAACCTGCAAAGCATTAAAATAAGGATCCTCTTTTATCTTCTTCCACCTTTTTTTACGATCAGTTATTTCAATATAATCCTCTTGAATTGCATCATATAATCGTTGATTATCATTTTTCCCAAACGAAGCTGTTTCGATGGTAAGTGTGTCTATAAATATCTTGCATTCGAGTTCTAATTCCTCGTAATCAATAAATTGGAGAGTAACATTTGCAAATTTAAAACCATACAGATCTTCATTTCTATGTACTCGAATTACTTTAGCAATATCACCGTTGGCAATAAAATCGAGTTTACCATCTGGATCCACCCAATGGTAATTATTTTTAACAATCATCAGCATATCGCCAGCTGTTAGTTCCGACTCTCGCCACAAAATAGTTCGCCGAATTCCTTCGTTAAACTGATTTGCACGTTTGTTTGATCTGGTTACAACAATTGTCTCTGATTCTCCATACTTATCGTAACACTCACTTATACTTTCAATTAATTCGTCGCCACCAATTCTGAAAATATCGTCAAAGCCTTCGAGTTTTATTGGAAAGAATGTATTTATTCGTTTGTGTTTTATGTTATATCGCAAAGCTGTAGCATTATGCAATATACCTGACTCATTAGCCTGCCTAACCACATCACTCAAAACAGCTGAGAAAAGTGTCATATTAAAATCCTTCAAAACAACAGGATCAAGAGCCGGACTAATAGTTAAACCAACAGGAGGTAACTGCGCAGTATCACCAACCAACATTAATCTACAATTTTTACCATTGTAAACATACTCAATTAAATCTTCGAGTAAGCGACCACTTCCAAATATAGATTGATCGATTGATGAATTTGAAATCATTGAAGATTCATCAACAATAAATAGAGTATTGGAAGATTTATTGTAATCGAGCACAAAATTTCCAGATCCATCTGAATTTGATTTTTGGCGATAAATTTTTTTATGAATTGTATACGCCGATTTTTTAGCATACGATGAAAGCACTTTTGCAGCTCGCCCTGTTGGAGCCAACAATTCAGTTTTAATCCTAAACGGAACAACCGCACGAACCAACGTGCTAACTAGCAGCGTCTTCCCCGTGCCGGCATATCCCTTTAAAAGGAACATTGAATACTGATCATCGTCGTATAAAAACCTAGAAATTTCGTCAATTGCAGTTTGTTGACTAACTGTTGGATGAACTTTTAGATTTTGGCTTATTATTTGTGATAATTTCTTTTCGAACATTAATACGAAATTAATTTTTATGCAGAAATATAATTTGATTTTTTTTATAAATTTGCAAACATTCAAATAGAAACCATTTTAACATCATAAAAATGAAACGAATTATTATTCAAATTGTAGCAGTTATTGCATCATTAGTTTTAGCTTACCTTATTTGGGATACTATTCAAACCCCAATAAATTTCGAAAAAGAAAAAGATGCTAAATACGAAGAAGTAATTGAAAATTTAAAAGATATCCGAAAAGCTCAGTTGGCCTTTAAAGATGTGAATGCAAAATTTTGCGGTGATTGGGATTCATTGATCTCATTTGTTAAGTTCGATTCAGTGCCAAAAATTCGTAAAATTGGTATGTTAACCGATAGTATGATTGAAGCCGGATTAAACGAAAGAACGGCAATGAGCAAAGGACTTATTATTCGCGATACAATTAGAGCAAGTGTTCTAGCAGAAGTGTTTGACTCCTTATACCCAATTGACGAATTAAATGTGATCCCTAATTCGGGAGGACAGTTATTTTGGTTAGGACAAACAATCATTACGACTGGCTCTGGTGTTAAAGTTCCTGTTTTCGAAGCTAGAGCTCACAACAATCAAGTTCTTCTTGAACTTTCTAATGATTTCAAACAAGAAATTATTAATCTTAATGAAAGAAGACGTAAAAACAGTCGTTACCCTGGCCTTAAAGTTGGTTCAGTTATTGAACCTAACAACAATGCAGGAAACTGGGAATAATTTAGCGTTACACTATGTATGCTACCCCGTTTATCGACGAAACTTTTGACATTTATAATTGTCACAATTATATATTATCCATCCAGTGTGCGCTGGATGGATTTTCTTTTTCCATATTAGACACTACGGTTAATAAATTCATTGTCTTATCGGAGTATGACATTAATGAACTAACACCATTTGGGCTTAAAAATAAGTTGAGTTCAATTATTGATGAAGAACCTATTCTTCAACGAAAATTTAAAAAAGTTAAAGTTGTATACTTAACGCTTCAGACTACAATAGTCCCAATTTCGCTATATTCCGAAGATGAAAAAGAATACTTTTTCGACCTTCAATTTGAAAGAGATAGAAGTGATACTATATTGAGCTCAAAAGTCAATAACCAAACCATCATCCTTTCATCAATTCCATCCATAATAGAAAAATGGTTCGGTGAGAACTTTAATAATTGCACATTTTATAGTTCTTTCAGTCCTATTTGTTCTTACGCAACTAAAATAGTATCATGTCAGAAAAAGCTATTGACCTTTACCCACAAGCATACTCTTTTTATTATTGCACTCGAAACTGGTAATATTGAATTTATTAATACCTTCTTTGTAAAGAATGAATCAGATAGTTTATATTACATTTTAAATGCATTAAAGCAATTAAAAGCATCAAGTAAAACAAGTATTATCCAATTGGGAAAAATTGATCAAAAATCAAGTCTAACAGCATCGCTATCGAACTACATCGAGAACGTAAACTTTGCTTCATTCCTACACAGCTATGCGGTGAGTTATACTTTTATGCAGGAACCAGAACATTTTCATTTATATTGTTTAGAATTAGCATTATGCGAATAGTTGGAGGAAAGTACAAAGGAAGAATGTTTAATCCAGGAAAATCTTTTAAAGCAAGGCCTACAACCGATTTTGCAAAAGAAAGCTTATTCAACATTTTTCAAAATAGAATCGATTTTGATACCATTAAAGTATTAGACCTATTTGCAGGAACTGGTAGTATAAGCTTTGAATTCATTTCAAGAGGATGCACAGAACTAACACTAATTGAATTGAATTTCAAACATATTCAATTCATTAAATCTACTTTAAAGGAATTAAACGAAGTTGCTAAAGTATACCGGGCTGATGCATTTAAATTTATTAGCTCAGAAAAAGGCAAATACGATCTAATATTTGCTGACCCACCATACGACCATCCCCGATTTGAAGAAGTCGCAGAAATGGTACTTAAAAACGATCTATTAAGTGAAGAAGGATTATTCATTCTCGAACATCCTAAGAATTTCAGTTTTAGTAAATATCCCGAATTTTTTGAGCTCCGAAAATACGGGAGTGTTCATTTTAGTTTCTTCAAAAAACTAAAATAAACGGAAACCTTTAATTTCTTGTACAATCATCGTAATAGAAACTCTACATTCGAGTTCACTTGATCTGTATGTACATCTTTTATAATTAGGAAAAGGCATCATAGGCTCAGCTCTCATTCGTTTGCATGCCCAAGGTTTAAATGCAATACTTATTCAAGGCTTCACTCAAAGTGAAGCCTTGAAGTATGTTTTATTAACTCCAACGAAATAAAATATCAATAGCCATAGATGAAAGAAATGATACCAATTGACAAGTTATAAACCGAAATCAGCAGTACTAATCATTCTACTCATTTTAAATGCTAGCCAGAAGATCTTTCGTTTTGATGCCGATCTGAACCCTTCAAAAATAGCGACCAATGGATTTATTAATCCCGACAGTTCAATTGACATCTTAATTACCAACATCAAACCTTTTACTGAAGTTGTTTCCTATTTCATCCGACTTAGTGATGCCACTACCTTAATCTATGAAAATGATGTAAAAATGGACTCACTTAAGACTTACGACATCCTTAAAATTGAAGTTGGCTTAGCGATCATTTGATCAATTATTATTCTTAACTTATTTGTGTTATTCTAGATACATTTATATTAAAGAAGATACTTCTTAAATAAGGATCAGTAATCCTATTTATGAAGTCAAAAATATTAAT
>JAQIBQ010000183.1 GCA_027859005.1 Prolixibacteraceae bacterium
TATAGCTTAGAAAGCAATATTTATTAAGAGCTGGATATAACATTATTTATTTCACTTTTTTCTATTGCTATGCTTGTATTTATTGTTGATATTCCAAAGCAGATCAAACATGAATATCCAAATTTATTAGAAGCAAAACGAACTTAGAATGAGCAAAAAACTAAGCGACCAACAAATAGAAAGTCTTTACGATTTTTGTAGAAAACACTATGTTCCCTATTACGATTTGCAAATTGAATTAGTTGATCATTTGGCTGCTGGCATTGAAGAACGTTGGAAGCAAGATGATTCTCTTTCGTTTGATGATGCCTTACATGCCAAATTTAAGCTGTTTGGAATTCATGGATTTTCGCATATTAAAAAAGAGAAGAAAAGAGCTCTTCAGCGCAAATATCGTCATATTCAATGGAAACTAGTTGGTGAATACTACACCGTCCCTAAAATATTTATGACAATAGCCATTACGCTATTGTTGTATACCGGATTTAGGCTATCAAACAATAATAATCTTTTAGCATTCACTTTGCTTAGTGTTTATTGCATGGCATTTCTTGGTTATTATTTTTTGCACTATAAAAAAACGCTTAAATTGAATTTAGCTCCCGGTAAAAAATTTATAATTTCCGATGTTTATCGGTCAACGATAAGTGCAATTGGAGCTGCTGCATTTCTTCCAATTCATTTGTATAATATTTTCAATGGAAATTTTACTGATACCAATTCATTTATCGGAAACAACATATATTTGGATTTAATTCTTTCGTTTTTAATTACTTTTTATGGGATCATCCTGATTGTTATGGCTATTTATGTTCCCAAACGAATTAAAGAAGATTTTGAAAGTGAATTCCCTCAATTTGTAAGAAGTTGATAAAATCAATTACTATTTTTTGAGATATACTAGCTCATATATTCCTGTATCTTTGCAATATAAAATTCATCAATTGATTGATTAATGTCTGAAATATCATTTTCTAGTTTGGGTTTATCGGCATCGCTTTTGTCAGCCATAGACCCTCAAAAATATAAAGCTCCTTTTCCTATTCAGGAGAAAGTTATTCCACCAGTTTTAAGCCATAAAGATGTGCTGGGAATTGCGCCAACAGGTCAAGGTAAATCAATAAGCTATGTTTTGCCTTTGCTTTCGAACTTACACGATTCAAAAAAATCGAAGAACAGGCATGTCTCTGTTTTAGTGCTTGTTCCTACTCGAGAATTGGCTGTTCAGGTGAACGAAGTTTTTCAATTGT
The DNA here is from genome assembly GCA_027859005.1 of Prolixibacteraceae bacterium. Lineage (GTDB taxonomy): Bacteria > Bacteroidota > Bacteroidia > Bacteroidales > Prolixibacteraceae > Roseimarinus. Next base: position 1,251 of record JAQIBQ010000183.1, read on the forward strand.
TTAGTTCAAAATTAGATCCACGAGTAAAATCTCTTGCCGTATTTGGAGGGGTTTCTATTAATCCACAAATGATTGCATTGCAGGGTGTTGAAGTTTTGATCGCAACCCCTGGTCGTTTAATTGAATTAGTTGAAAACAATGCAATTCATTTAGATGAAATTAAAACCTTGGTTTTGGATGAAGCAGATAAAATGCTGAATCTTGGATTTAGAGAGGAAATGAGTAGGATTTTTTCAATGCTACCACAAAAACGTCAAAACCTTTTGTTTTCAGCTACTTTGAGTGAGGATTTGACCACAATGCACCAAATTCTTTTAGACCAGCCATTCATTTTTAAAATTGAATCGGAAACAAATTCAATTGAATTAATTAATCAGTTGGGGTATTTTGTTTCTGATGAACGTAAAGGTCCATTATTGCGCTATTTAATTAAATCGAATAAACTAAAACAAGTTCTTGTTTTTGCTTCATCGGTAAAGCGTGTAGATAACATAGCTACAAAATTGAGAGCCAACGGTATAGATGCAATGGCAATTCATAGTAAAAAAACACAAGGCGTTCGAAGCAATTTAATCACCAAATTTAAATACGGTAAATTGAATGTTTTAGTTACCACCGATTTATTGGCAAGAGGTATCGATATTGATTTTCTACCTACAGTTATCAATTATGAGTTACCTCGTTCGCCCAAAGACTATATTCATCGTATAGGAAGAACTGGTCGTGCTGAAAATCCTGGCGATGCAATATCTTTTGTAACGCCCGAAGATCAAGCTCATTTCAAGGTTATTCAAAAGAAGATGGGCCGCTGGGTTACCATGAACGACAGTGATAGTATCGATTTAAAAGGGTATTGAGAACACCTATTGAAGAGAAATTCATATTAGGTTTATGACATTTACAAAAATATATGCACTGATCATTATTCTTACACTTTGCCTGATTATGGCTCTATATGGGGCAGGTTATGCTCAACTTGCCAACAATTATCCCAACGATATTGGAATTGAAAACGATCCGGATGTTTTTTTTGTTGAAATGTTTAATGATGAGCTTAATCAAATTGCTAGTAGGTACAACAATGTGAGCAATCTAAATGGCATGTCGCTCGATGCAGATGTACCTCCCGGAAGTTGGAGTACTGCTTCATTGAAAATGACCAATATCGGCGGACAAAACAATGGTGGCCATTTGTATAAAAAATTTGAAGTACCATTCGATAGTACAGTTTACCTGCGCTACTATGTGAAATACCCTGAAATTTCTAATGGTTACATTCATCATGAATCCATTTGGCTTGGAGCTTACCATCCAGCTACTAACTGGCCAAATCCAAGGGCAGGGACTTGTGGCCTGGGTGATCAGCGCATCAGCATTGCCTACGAACCCACCAAGAACATCATCGCCCAGCCCAGGCCCGATATGGATACCTATTTGTATTGGGGAGACATGAGAAGCTGGAACGAAGGAAGCAGTTGTTTCGGCAATACGCTGGTGAACAGAAGTCCCAGTGCTCAGATCGTAGATTGGAATGAATGGATGTGTATTGAAATTATGGTGAAATTGAATCATCCACATACTGCTTACAATGGTGAATTGCGTATCTGGCAAAATGGGGTAGAAGTGGGACATTGGGGACCGGGTTTTCCCAATGGAAAATGGAGCGGTGACAGGTGGTTCAACGATCTGGCCGAAGCACCTTTTGGTGGTTTCAGGTGGCGTAGCGATCCTGAATTGAAGATCAATTACCTCTGGATTGAATATTATGATGATACCTCTCCAGAAGGTGTTTCCCACCACATAAAATACAATCATATAGTAATGGCCAAAAGTTACATCGGGCCAATTTCTCAGGCTTCAGATAAGGGTATAGTTGGAAAAGCTAAATTTAGTTTGAAGATTTTTCCAAATCCTTTCTATTCAAGTATTCATATTCATGCAGAAAGCGCGTTGAAAAATGCTAGTCTCACTTTCTACAATGAACTTGGACAAATGGTGCAACGTTTCTATCAACTGGAAGGCAAACAAATTGTATTGGAATCACTTCAATTGCCCGAAGGCATTTATTGGTATGAACTTCAACAGAACCAGGAATGTCTGGGCACCGGAAAAATAGCAGCAGGGAAATAGGAAGCCCTGAACTTTAGGCATTCGTCTACGACAAATTGCACTGAGTTGAAAAAAGATGCTTAAATTAGATCTTCAGTATAGGCTTACCAATAATTTGACTCGATAAAACAATAAAGCAACATGTTGAAACTTCGCACTTTATTTTACTTGTTGAACATAGTTACGCTTCTTGCTTCTTGCAGTAAGCGAATAATCCATACCAATAATTATAATTCTTTCTCTAGGATAGAAGTTGTAGGAGGACCTGAAGATTTTCATCCCGATACAATTGTTGGTCAACGCATTTTATTCTCGTGTGACGATAGAAGAGCTAAAGTCGATCAAGGAAGTATTTGGGCATACGATCTCAAAAAAGAGATCGCAGAAGTGCTGCCATTTGAGCCTGCTTTAGATTTCGATTTTCACCCACATGGGATACATCTAATCAATATTGATGAAAAAACATATCTTTTTGTGATCAACCATATTAGTAAAAATATAAGTGAAATAGACCGCTTTGTTATTCATTCGGAACATTTAGAGTTAGATCAACGGTTTACGAACATTGTAGGAAGTCCTAACGACCTTTTTGCTATGGGCAAAAATGAATTTTACTATTCCGATTATAAAATGTTTGGAGGTAGTATTGTGCACTACAAAACTACTTGCGAAAAGATTGTAAAACACAAACAAATGCCTAATGGGATATTTATTGAAGACGGTGTTCTTTATTTTTCTACTACCTTAAATGGGTATATTTACAAAACTTATCTCGACACTAATAAAACTCAAAAGATAACGAAACTTAAAGGAGGAGATAACATCATGGATTATTCGTCGGATGAGTTATTAGTTGCTAGCCATCCAAGTTTTATGAAATTTACAAAACATGTAATACATGGTGATCGTTTGGCGCCAACACTAGTATATAAAGTGAACAAGCAGAATGGTAAAAGGTCTGTTTTTTATTCTGAAAAAGGAGAAACAATTTCTGCCGCTTCAACAGCTTTTTTCTTTAGAGATAGATTGTATTTGAGTCAAATATTTGAGCCTTTTTTTGTTGTTGCAAAAAATGTGGATGAGAATGAAAAGTAATCAAAAGAGCACGTTGTTTTTCATTGCTATCTTCGTTTTTATTCTTTTCGTGACATTCTTTTGAACATGCAGTTATGAAAAATGCTGCAATTAGTATAAGTAGAATTCTTATCTTCATGGGGTTTTTTATGGTTGAATCAACGTTAATTATAATATATACTACTGCAATTAACTTTCAATTCGTAATTTAAATTGGGTCGAAACTTATGATTTGATATCTTCGGCGCATGATTTTAAAACCAATTGTAAGCGTTGCAGGTAAGAATGGTCCTTATCTTAATGTAATTGAAGCGCTTAAGCAACTCGATATATCTTTTTTAAAAGGGAAGCGAATTTTAATTAAGCCAAATGTTGGCAGAATTGCACCACCTGAATCGGGTTATAACACAAACCCCGATGCTGTTGCTGCAATAATTGATTCGTTGCGGAAAGTTGGAGTTGCTACTATTGCAATTGGAGAAAGTCCTATAGTTGGAGTTGATACTTTTGAAGCTTTTAAACGTGCTGGATTTACCAAAATGGCCGCTAAATACAATGTTGAATTAATTGACTTCAATTCAAAGCCACCTGTTAAGGTTCAAATACCTGACCCACGTATACTCACTGAAACAAAAATATGTCAACAGATATATGATTTTGACTTTCTGATTTCAGTTCCAGTTACCAAAACACACATGCACACTGGTGTTACTTTGGGAATAAAGAATTTTAAAGGATGTTTATATCGTCACGAAAAAGTGAGATACCATCAGTTGGAATACCTTAAAAAGGTCTATCCCGAAAAAACCCTCGACTCTGCAATTTCTGATTTAGCAACCGTTTTATTTCCTGATATGGTAGTTGTTGATGGATATATTGGAATGGAAGGACTTGGACCTTCAGGGGGCGAGCCTGTAAAGTCAGATTTTGCTGTTGCATCATTCAATGCCATGGGGGCAGATGTTATTGCTTGTAAATTAATGGGATTAAATGCGAAGGATGTACCTCATCTGAATATTATTTCCGAAAGAAATAAGTTAGCACTTGAAGTAGATGAATATAATGTGCCTACAGAAGGTTACGAACGTTTTATTCATCAATATAATAAACCACCCACAAAAATTTCAGTTCAATTTCCTGGAGTTGAAGTGCAAGACAAGGATTCGTGTAGTTCTTGCCTGTCAACCTTAATGATGTTTTTAAAACGCTTTGGTGAAGATATGAGTCAATATGCCTTAAGCGATGGTAAATTTCATATTGCAATAGGTAAGGGCTTAGAAAAGGCCAAGGTCGGAACTGTATTTGTTGGTAATTGTACGCGACATATGAAATACAAAGGCATTCATGTTAAAGGCTGTCCACCTGTTCCAACAAGGATATACGAAGCCATTGTACATCACGAGCCAGATAAAAATGAAGAGTCAATTTAACGAGCTACTTTTTATCTTCTTTTCTGAAATAGATTCTTTTTTGGAGCATAAACTGGAATCGCTTTAAGGTCTAATTCCTTGGTAGTAATATAAATATTTAATGCTTCTGAGAATGAATTAAAAATTTCGGTTAATAAATTGTTGATTTCTTTCATGATGCTTATTTATTGATTTACAATCATTAAGATAGCAATTTCAATGCCGTCATGTTAAGTGTCACAATTTCAGAGCATTGTGTTTTTATTGAAATAATGAATGTCCCGATGTGGGAATTGTGTTTGCTTAATGGGATCAGAATGAATGGAAAAGATTAATAACTGTTTTCGTCCATTTGTACTTTACCTCTAAACGTTCGGTATACAAAAATTGTATAACCTAAAACAAGTGGAGCACCAATAGCAACTATTGTAAGCAAAATTTTCATTGTTTTTGTGGACGATGCCGCATTGTAAATATCGATATTGTACTTAGGGTCAACTGTTGATAGTAACATATTCGGATACATTTCAATAGCCACTAATACCAATAACAAACTTATGGTTATTGAGGAGAAAAGAAAGGCCATCTGATACTTCTTTTTACTTGCCAAGCGAGGAATATTCGCAATTGATAAAAAAGCAAGTAATGGAACAATAAATAGTATTGGATGAGACATGAAATCATCTGATAAATGCGGTATTTTCAAAAGCGTATATACACTCATCAGAGTGAATGATATGATAAAGAAAATGATTCCTCTTTTTAATAAGTAGGTAAGTTTCTTAAATAATTTTCCTTCGGTTTTGAGCAATAAATAAATAGCTCCATGCATCATAAATAAAGCAAGAGTTGTGAATCCGGTGAGCAATGAGTAGGGAGTTAGGAACTCAAAAAATCCAGCGCCTTCATATAAGTAATCTTTACCAACAGCAATACCTTGCAAAATATTTCCAAGAATTACACCTAACATAAAAGCCAACATAATACTGGAGATACTATAACAAATATCCCAGGTTTTGCGCCAAAGTTTTCCTTCTTCTTTACTCCTAAATTCTATGGCAATAGCTCTAAAAATAATGAAAACCAGAAATAGCATAAAAGGAATATATAGTGCCGAAAAAAAAGTAGCATACATTATAGGGAACCCTGCAAACAATGAACCACCTCCAATTACCAGCCAAACTTCATTACCATCCCAAACGGGGCCAACTGCATTTATTGCGATTCTTCTACTGGTTTCTTTTTTGAAAAATAAATGCCAGGCACCTGCGCCAAAGTCAAAGCCGTCGAGTATAGCATATCCAGTGAAAAGTCCACCAATAACTAAAAACCACCAAGTTGGATAATCAATTCCTAAAAACGTTTCCATAATTTTTTAATTTCCTGTTATTGCTGTTGAAATTTCTTTTGTTAACGGACGATCTTTTGCTTCTTCTTCATCGTAGGGGCCTTTTTTAATTTTTTTATTCAAAAGATATATGAATAGAACCAAAAGAAGTGAATAGATAAAAAAGAAAAGTATTAGTGAGAAGATCAGTTGTTGATCTGTAACCGCTTGAGAAAATGCCTCTGATGTACGTAATAACCCATATACAACCCAAGGTTGCCTACCCATTTCAGCAGCAAACCAACCTGTTTGATTCGCAATTTGTGGTAGAAAAACTGAAAATACAAAAATCCATAGTAACCATTTCTTATCGAACAACTTACCTTTCCAAAGAAAAAATGCAGCCAACATAGTTAAGCCTATCATTCCCATTCCAATTATTATCATGATATGATAAAATTGAAAAATTGCATTTACTTGGGAAGGCTGTTCATCTTTTGGAAAAGCATTTAATCCTGTAATGGGGGCATCAAATCTATAATCAACCAGAAATGATAATCCACCGGGTATTTTAAGTCCATAAACTTCTTCATTTTTCTGATCGACCCAACCAATTAAATACATATCGGCCGGAGAACTAGCTTCATAATGCCCCTCAAGAGCTGCTAGTTTCGCGGGTTGATTTACAGCAACTCCGTTGGCAGAACTATGGCCACTTGCTAATTGACTCAGTGAAAAAACAGTGGCAACTATTAGTGCTATTTTAAATGCTTTTTTAGAAATTTCAACATAACGTCCTTTTACCAAATAGTAGGCATGTACACTAAGAACCAAAAAAGCACCTGACAATAATGCACCTAGCCAAACGTGCATTAATCGATCCATACTTGACGGATTAAAAACCATGGCCCAAAAATCGGTGATTTCGGCTCGTGCGTTGAACCCTTCTCCAACAATGTGATAGCCTGCGGGAGTTTGTTGCCAGCTGTTCGCAACTACAATCCAAACAGCCGAAAACATTGAGCCCAAAAATACTCCGGAAGTTGCTACCAAGTGAACCCAAGGTTTAACCCTGTTCCATCCGAAAAGAAGTACGCCAAGGAAACCACTTTCAAGCGCAAATGCAAAAATGCCTTCTGCTGCTAATGCACTTCCAAAAATATCGCCAACATAACGAGAGTAAACAGCCCAATTGGTTCCGAATTCAAATTCCATAACAATACCGGTTGTTACACCTATTGCAAAAGTTACAGCAAAAATCTTAGTCCAGAATTTAGCAAGTGTGTGATAATCCTTATTTTTTGTTTTTATGTAAAGGCTTTCAAATATTACCAGTAATAACCCAATACCAATACTTAAAGGAGGGTAGATGTAGTGGAATGCAATTGTAAAAGCAAACTGAATTCGAGCAAGTATTTCAATTTCCATAATGTTAATTGGTTGGTTCTTTATAGAATAAAGTACAATTTAATTGTACTTTAATTCATTTGAATATCGAAGTTAATAATAGTTCAGAAGTGAACAATAATTCATTTGGTTTTTTTTGAATTCGTTGCTTTTAAGGTCAAAGAAAAAGCCAACTCTTTTAGGTCAGCTTTTCTTGGAGGTTTTTTTCATAAAAAAACCCCGCCAAGGGCAGGGTTAATTGTTGCACGGGAGGAGCGACTCGAACGCCCGACACCTGGTTTTGGAGACCAGTGCTCTGCCAAC
>JAQIBQ010000184.1 GCA_027859005.1 Prolixibacteraceae bacterium
ATATTCAGTTTCATTAACCTCTTTGTCGCCAATTTTGAATTTGTGAATAAAATCAGCCTTGCTTTCGGCACTTTGTGCTTCTCGAATATTTGCTCCAATGGATGTTCCCGATTTTAGCAATTGATTAGAAATTACAAACTTTCGATTATTCTCTAATAACTCAGCATAATCAATAATTTCAAGAGCAAACTTAAGGCTTAAATCAAGAATTAAATTTTTAGTTTCCATAATAGCTTGTATTTAAGTTAAATATTTTCAAATCTCCACATTTCCCAATTTTCTAATTCCCAAATCTCCTTACCACCACATTTTGAATGGTTTATACCCTTCAATATTTAATAAGTGTTTTTGTAATTTGTAGCATTCAAGCTTTATTAAATGTTTATAGCTTACCGATCGGTTCAAAGCCCGGTGCATAATTGTTTCCTTTAATCGATCTTCAAAAGCCTGTACAAAAATCTTCTTGCCATTGGGTTTAAGAGTTATGCGGTTCAAATTATCTTCAAAATGGTAAGGCTGAATCATTTTCTTATTCAATACTTTAAAAATCACACGGTCGACCAACAGGGGTTTAAACACCTCGGCCAAATCGAGCGATAGTGAAAAACGGCGCTCGCCGGGCGAATGTAAAAAGCTGATGGTTGGGTTTAGCTGAGTTTGATGAATGGAGCGCAAACATTGACTGTAACACATCATATTACCAAACGATATCAGTGAATTAACCTCGTTTTTGGGTGGTCGGTAACTGCGTCCACCCATACTAAAATCGTTAATAATTAATTCGAAAGCTTCGTAGTAATTTTTGCGGATGTTTCCCTCAATTCCCATCAATTCATCAATAGCTGTAGTTGATGCTATTCGCTCCGAAAAGGTGTTCATTATTTCAATAATAGGCACTAAATCTTTACCCCTGGTATTGTAATATTTCAGGTTTTTGAACATGTTATAGCTCGCCCCTTGCAAAATGAGCTGTGCCACTTCTATTCTTTTCTTTAACTGGGTGTGGTTTTTTACCTGAGCCAATAACATTTTACCCGATAACAAAGCTTCGCGGGGCATAAACGAGCCGGTATAATTTTCGTAATAATCGAAAAAATGAACAGGAATTTGTTGTTGTCCTAAAAAATTATAGAGTGCAGAATTGGCATCCAAATTTCCGAAACAATACAGCTCACTCACATTTTCGGCAGGCAGGAATCGGGGTTTTTGTTTATTGCCCTCCTCATCGTGTGGCGTAAATTTCAAGGTGTTATCCTGTCGTTGTAACTGACCCGGATTAAATAAGTAGTAAGTTTTTTTCATTATGGAAATTTGAGGATTTGAAGATGTGGAAATGGGGCTAATAGCCGTTTTTCCTATTATTGTCCTTTTTGGAGCTTATGATAATCTTCGACACCACATTTTTAATGCTTTTAAGATTTTCAACCATTTCGACTGATGGAGACGGATACTTTTCAGCCATTTGACAAAGCAAGAGCCAATATTCAGTTTCATTAACCTCTTTGTCGGCAATTTTGAATTTGTGAATAAAATCAACTTTGCTTTCGGCACTTTGTGCTTCTCGTATATTTGCTCCAATGGATGTTCCTGATTTTAGCAATTGATTAGAAATTACGAACTTTCGATTATTCTCTAAAATCTCAGCGTAATCAATAATTTCAAGAGCAAACTTAAGGCTCAAATCAAGAATTAAATTTTTAGTTTCCATAATCGCTTGTATTTAAGTTAAACATCTTCCAATCCTCAAATCCTCATCTTCAAATCCTCACATCTTCACATCCCCTCATCCCCTCATCCCCTCATCTCCGACATAACAGAAATCGAAATAGCTACAATTTTTACATTTGGTTTTAGATAACTTTTCAGGACATTGTTCGGCTTGAATAAGACTTGCTATTTTTATTTGCATCTCAATTATAGCCTCCCTTTCGGGCTGAGTTAAAAAGACCTCTTCCGTTTTATGTAAGCGTGGATACTCCAACAATCCGGTACAATTTTCAATTCCGTTTTGTTCCAGTACATACAAGTAATATTTTACCTGCCACTCATGAGCCTCTGTTTTTTTATCCGACTTTTTAATTTCGTGTACCACTTTCTTTTTTGCATCGAAGTAGTCGATCTTAATTCCATCAATTTCGATTTCCTCATATTTATCGCTGCGACGAGGGTAGGAACTTTCATGAATGAGTTTGCCCTCGTACACCAAATCAGAATTCGACTCCATTTGAATGCCATTAGCAAACAACCATAGTTTACGGTGGCAGATAAGGTAATAGTTGAAATGGGTTCCGGTGATGCGCATGGTGAATCGTGTGTTTTTATCCCTGACAGGGTTCGAAACCCTGTCAGGGATAATATCGTTTATACTTCAATTATTTATAAGTCCAGCCATTTATCTATTTCATCTTTGTTCGATTTTTCTTCATGTTTTGCCCGGAAGTTGGCTTTACCACCGAACCAGTTAATTACTTCATAACGTTTTAATTTAGTTGTTTTGTCGGATGTACAAGTGAGGTAACTGCTCCATGGGTACTCGATGAGATGTTCATAAAAGCCATGGTGGACGGGGTTATTATGGATGTAAACTACCAATTCTCTCAAATAATCAATACTATCAACCAATTTGCGTTTAAAAGGACGTTCGAACAAGGCTCCATGTGTTTCGAAATATTTGTTGAAGGCCTGTGCGTATGAGTTGAATAGTTTTGAAAATTGTAGCGAGGGAATATCTTCGATTTTTCTATTTCTTTTAATATCCCTGAGAGGGTTCGAAACCCTGTCACTGTCAGGGATAAATACTGCAAGTTCCTTTACTTTAACCAACATATGAAAATGATTGGGCATAAGCACCCATGCGTAAGTATCAGCTATTGGGGGAATGTATTTATCGTATTTCTGCAGAAAATGTTCGTAGTTTTCAGTTTTCTGGAACAAATTACGATTGCCCACGCCATGGTTGTAAATGTGGTAAAAGTTTCCAGGGATTAACTTTTCCAATGTTTCCATTTTATTTAGTTTTTTTAACGCTGACAGGTTTTTAATCTTAGCCTCTATTGATGAAAACGAAAACGAAAATTAAACCTTCAATGTTTTAAAACATTGAAGGTTCTATCGCATTACAACTGATTTTCGTAATCAAAAACCGTCATCAGGTCGATTAGTTTTTGTTCTGCTTTGTCGAGGGCATCAACACTTTCCTTTTTTGTGCGGATATATCCACCTGCAGAAAGTGTTACAAATAATTCTACACCAGCCATATCTTCTTCAATAATGGGTTCTGCTTTGTTCTCTTCCTCTTCCTTTAATTTGGCACGGATGCTACCGGCAATTCTATTGGCGTTATCTGAAATGGATACGGCCAACGTTTCCATTAAACTGAATGTGCGCGACTGGTTTGAAGTTATGGTCCAGTTGATAATGGCATGTGCTAAAGCTGGAATTAATTTTTCTCTGATTGTTTTAGGTGCTACCAAACAAGTTCCAAAAACGGTTTGTGTTTCTTCCCATCCGGCTTCGCGCAATTTGGCTTCGGTTTCATCGGTGATTTCAGGTTCCAGTTTATTCAATAAAACGCAGAAAAGACGACGTAAATCGATGGCCATGTCTTGAACAAAAAGACCAGTAGCTCTACGATTATCAGGTATCCATTTACGGCTTAAACTTCTGTCTTTTCCTAAAAGAAGATCCGCAATTTGATCTTCGCTTAATTCTTCACCTTTTTCATTTCTGATAATTACAGCATTATTAGGTCTATCACTTCTATCAAAAGATATATTTTCTGAATCAACACCTGCCAATAAAGGATGTAATCCTCTCATTGAAGATATGGAAAGCGGACTTCTCCTTTTTATTGTCCTGTCTTTACCTCCCTTAGAAGCTTTCATCCAGCCACCAAAAAGCTGGTCGGCATAAGTTGGATCGCAAGTTGCGTAAACTTCACCTTCTTTCATTTCACCATCTTTATTTACATCAAATAAAAAAGTGGTAGGTGATGGAACTTGATTCAAGGCTCTCGACAAAGAATCAATAAATGATCTTTTTACTTGCTGTCCGCTTGAATAGGGAATACGTCTTGAAAATTGCGGATCATAATAGGTTTTTTGACCATCAGCCACACAAAAAACAGTATGTTCTGCTCTCTTTAATGTTCTAATATAAATTGTACTCATCTTTTATAGTTTTTATTGGTTAGAGATTTCTTTCGGCATAAGCATAATCAAATTTCAACAGCACCAC
>JAQIBQ010000195.1 GCA_027859005.1 Prolixibacteraceae bacterium
CTTCTGTATGTCGGGAATGAGGCATGTGAAATTCATCATCGAAACCACGAAAGATTGGCAATTGTGAATTATTGGCCGTATGATGAAAAACACCAAACATTTTATTTTCCAATGGATACTTTGGCACCTTATAATAATGAAATAGTGCCGCCATTGAGGCCCAGCAAATGAACAAGGATGATTGCACATTGTGCTCTGCCCAATCAAAAATTGTTTTCATTTCTTCCCAATAGCTTACATCTCTATATTCCATTTGCTCAACAGGTGCCCCAGTAACGATAAGACCATCGTACTTTTTGTGCTTTATTAAATCGAAATCGGTATAAAAAGCCTGCATGTGTTCTACAGGAGTATTCTTAGGAGTATGTGCCATAATTTTCACCAAATCGAGTTCCAACTGCAAAGGAGTATTCGATAAAAGACGAATTAAATCGGTTTCGGTAGTGACTTTAATGGGCATTAAATTTAGCACTGCAATGCGTAAAGGACGTATATCCTGATGTTGTGCGCTAGCATCGTCCATCACGAATATATTTTCTTTTTTAAGAGCCTCAATGGCTGGTAATTTCTTTGGTATATTTACAGGCATAATTTTCGAATAAGTCAGAAGTTGATAAGTCAGAAGTCAAAAGTTATTAATATCCGACATAAATTAAAAATCTTCCTAGAGTAAAAACGTGTAAACCCAATGGAACTCTCCATTAGGTTTAACACATTTTGCTAATATCTAAAATTTCTGTTCAATAAGAATCAATTCCGACTCTATATTGTTTATTATGGCTTCAAATTTATTCTACAATTACAATTTATCAAATGCTTGCTGTAAATCGTCTTTAATATCATCAATGTGCTCAATTCCCACCGAAATTCTCAACTGATCGGGCAATACACCTGCATTCAATTGTTCTTCTTCGCTTAACTGCTGATGCGTTGTAGCTGCAGGTTGAATAATTAACGATTTTGCATCGCCAACATTTGCTAAATGGCTTATTAACTCTAAGCTATCCACAAATTTTGAAGCTGCTTCTTTTCCTGCTTTTAAGCGAAAAGTTAACACGCCACCAAATCCATTCGTAAGGTATTTCTTCGCCAGCTCGTGATACTTACTGCTTTCAAGACCTGCATAATTAACCGACTCAACTTTTGGATGTACCTCCAACCATTTTGCTATTTCTAAAGCATTATCAACAGTTCGCTGCACGCGTAGAGATAAAGTTTCGAGGCCTTGAATTAACTGCCACGAATTAAAAGGACTAATTGCCGGACCAAAATCGCGCAAGCCTTCAACACGAAGACGAATGGCAAAAGCGATGTTTCCGAAAGAACTATTAGCGCCAAAAACATCCCAAAACACAAGACCATGGTATCCTTCTGAAGGCTCTGTAAACTGAGGATATTTTCCATTGCCCCAATTAAAGTTTCCAGCATCAATTACAATACCACCAAGGCTTGTACCATGTCCACCAATCCATTTAGTTGCTGATTCAACCACAATATTAGCACCATGATCGATAGGACGAAATAGAAACCCAGCAGCTCCAAAAGTATTATCAACCACCAAAGGAAGATCGTATTTTTTTGCTACAGCCGCAACTTTAGCCCAATCGGGCACATTGAAATTTGGATTCCCAAGATTCTCTACATAAATGGCTTTGGTACTATCATCAATCAATTTTTCAATTTCTTCAGCTGTATCGTCTTTTGCAAAACGCGCCTCAACACCTAATCGTTTAAAGGCAACTTTAAATTGGTTGAAAGAACCTCCATATAAATACGGTGACGTAACAAAATTATCGCCAGCCTGAAGAATATTATTCAATGCTAAAAATTGAGCCGAGTGCCCCGACGCAGTTGCAACTGCAGCCACACCACCTTCGAGTGCAGCCAAACGTTGTTCAAAAACATCAGTCGTTGGATTCATTAAACGAGTGTAGATGTTTCCAAATTCTTTTAAACCGAATAAGTTCGCTCCATGTTCAGAGTTCTTGAATAAATATGAAGTAGTTTGATACAAGGGTACTGCGCGTGACAATGTTGTTTCATCGGGAGTTTGACCTGCATGTAGTTGTAGCGTTTCGTAACGGTATTTTTTTGACATAATATATAAATTGAAAATTGTTAACGGATAATTGAAAGTGCTAAAGCAAAATCAATAAATTAAACTAAAATTGAGAATTTCATTAGAAGCGTATGTACACAAATACGAAAATATAATTATTTGCTCATACGCAATAGCATTCGCATCATCATCATGCCGCAGCATGTAATGTAAGAAGTAGTACTATTTTTTTTGCGTTTGCTCATTTAATTTTAATATCCTAGTGGATTGATAGGACAAACATATAAATAGATTTTGATAGAAAAAACAGTTTAACAAAGAATTTTGTTCGCTTAACAATTATTTAAGACTCCAAAGTCTTCAATTGAATACTAAATTGCAAGTCAATAACTACTGTCGATCTGAAACAAGAAATGCATTTTTAAAAACTTGTTTCTTTGCTTCTAAATGGATCAATTCAGTATAAATTACATATGCACCCA
>JAQIBQ010000217.1 GCA_027859005.1 Prolixibacteraceae bacterium
AACTGGTGCCGGGCAACATGGTGTAGCTTTAGCTACTGCTGCTGCATTTTTTGGTTTGGAATGTGAAATTCACATGGGTGAAGTTGATATTGCAAAAGAACATCCAAATGTTGTTCGCATGAAAATATTAGGTGCAAAAGTGGTACCGGTGTCTCATGGTTTAAAAACGTTGAAAGAAGCTGTCGATTCTGCGTTTACGGCTTATGTCGGCGATTTCGAGAATTCAATTTATTGTATTGGATCAGTAGTTGGGCCACACCCTTTCCCTATGATGGTACGCGATTTCCAAAGAGTTGTTGGTATTGAAGCTAAAGAACAGTTTTTTGAAATGACAGGTGAACAACCTGATAATGTAGTTGCTTGTGTTGGAGGGGGTAGTAATGCAATGGGTATTTTCTCTGCCTACCTCGAAGATGAAGGAGTTAATTTATATGGTGTTGAGCCAGCTGGTCGTTCATACGAACTAGGTGAACATGCTTGTACGATGAAATTTGGAACTCCAGGTATGATTCATGGCTTTAAATGCAAAGTTCTCCAAGACGAAAAGGGTGAACCATCACCTGTATATTCAGTAGCTAGTGGTTTAGATTACCCTGGCGTTGGTCCTGAACATTGTATGCTCAACGATAAAGGAAGAGTAACATACGGCGATGCGAACGACAAAGAAGCAATTCATTCATTCTTTGAATTAAGTCGTTTAGAAGGAATTATTCCTGCTTTGGAAAGTTCTCATGCTGTAGCTTATGCTATGAAATTAGCTAAAGAAAAACCACGTCAATCTATACTTATTAACTTAAGTGGACGAGGCGATAAGGATCTCGATTTTGTAGTTGATACTTACGGTTTACCTGAATAGTTCAAACAAGAAATAGAAACGCCCTTTAAATTAATTTTTGAAGGGCGTATTTTGTAATAGCTATTGTTCGATTTAATTAGTGAAAATTCTCAAACAATTTTGTTGATCTGCAAAATTTGACAACCAATAAATAAATTACCCCAACCGTTTAATAGTTTACATAAAAATAGTATACTTATACTTCCCATTTTTGAGGTGTTCATTCACCAATTAATGTTAACTATGAAAAAGCTACTTCTCTCAACTCTTCTAATGATTAGTTTTCAGTTTGTTAAAGCTACTGAATTGCCAATGCTTAAGCTTGAAATTGAGAAAACTTACCACATTGAAACGACTACTCATATCGATACTTCTGAACAATGGGCCTATCGTTTATGGGATCATAAAAAATGGGACTTTACACCAATTTCATATGATGAAATATCAGAAAGCTATAAAATAAAAGCAGTTTTAACATATTACCAACATGTGATTCAACGCAAATTTGAATATCGAGGCTGGATGGAAGAAGAGGTTTATGAAACTGGTTATCTTGGATCATACAGGTCTCCTATAGTTTATATGAATGCCAATTTGATTCCTATTTACTTCAACTTAACTAAAGATGGAACGGTAAGTAATATTGATTTTTCTGAATTCAAAAATTATAGGACACCTGAAGGACATAGCCTTGAAATGTACAAGAACAGTCAGGGAATGGTTGAGAGCCATTTAAAACTCATTTTTCTTAAGTTTAAACCGAATAGTTATCCCTACAATCCATTTAAAGAACTAAAAGGAGAATATGATTTATTAGAAGAAGATGAAAACACCTTGACATTAAATTGTAAAATACCAGAAAAGTTTTTCTTTTTTAATAAAATAGTTGACAGTAAGGTAATTGTAGATAAAAATACGGGCTTGGTTCTTCGAAATCACATCAACTATTTGGTGCCTCAAAAAGATTATTCAGGAACAATAATTAATGAAGAAAAATGTAATAATGCGGTATACTATCAAAAGTATATTCCAGAGTATAACAGTAATTTTAAAGTTTTAAACTATAGCCCGTATAATGCTTCTTTTGATACCACTATTTCACGTTCTAACTTTATTCTTGAAGGACAATTGAATAACCGAATTGAAGGTAACGATTCAATAATTGTAAGCTTAACAGCTCAGGGTGTGAATTTAAAGTTACCATTGGATTTGGATAACAAGTTTAAACTTGAATTAAATTTAA
>JAQIBQ010000263.1 GCA_027859005.1 Prolixibacteraceae bacterium
TTTTGGTAAACTTCTGGAATTATAGTAAGTAGCTTATTCATATCAATTTCGGGGACAGCAAACTGAATGTTAAAATCCATTGAATCGCCTGGCATAGAGAAGCCACCATCGATACGTAAGGGCAGATTATTAATTTTTGTATCTCCTGCTTTGAATTTGAAATCATAGTCATTCAAATCAGCCAAAAGTATCGTTTCTACTTTAAACGAGCCATTTTTAATGTAATCTATGCTATCGTAATTTAAATTGATGGAAGGAGTTTCAAGTTCAATGTTCAGCAAGGTATTCATTCCTTCTAATTCACCAGAAATTGTAGCATTTGTTTCTTTTATTGAAAATGCATAATTCCCTTTTTTGCTCCAATAAGTAAAATTAAAATCGGATAAGGCAATATTTTGAAGCAAAAGCTTAATAGGTTTTGATTCTTTAGCAACTGGTTCAGTTTTTAGATCTTCTTTATTTCTATTTTCTTTTTGTGTTTCAATAGCCCAGTTTTTACTTCCAGCCTCGTTTATGATCAACTGAACGGTAGCGCCATTTAATTCAATCTCTTTAATTATAATTCCCTCGTTTTTCAGTATCGATATAATATCAATTTGTGCCGATAAAGAGTGAAATGCAATAAGTGTATCCCTTTCGAATTCATCAACACCCACAACTGAAACATCGGAGAAAGTAGCCGTAAAATCGGGAAAAGATTTCAATAACGACAACTTATAAGCTGAGTATGTTATACTTGCGCTTACAGAATCATTCGCTTTCTGCAAAACCATAGTATTTATTTTGCCTTTAAAAACAATTGGCAAAACTAAAAGTAAGACTATAATTGCAAGCAGTATTGAAGTACTGACAGATAGTATTTTTTTCATTATTCCTTTCATTTAAGACACTTTTAGTTGTTTAAACATCAACCTAAATTACAACAAAATATTGTTGCAAAATAAAATTAAAGTCTAGCACTTACTCTGTTTTGCTCATTCATTCAACAAAAGTAAACGCAACATATTTAAAGCTGTTTGGCTTGAACGAACTATATTTCGTTCACGAAGGTTTGAAAAGTTGTAACGCTTGGCAATAGTGGTTGATTTAGATGAAACTGCAACCCAAACTGTTCCAACGGGCTTATCTTCTGTTCCTCCATCGGGCCCGGCAATTCCTGAAGTTGCAACGGAATAATCAACATTCATTACTTTTAGAACACCTTCAGCCATTTGACGAACAACCTGCTCGCTAACGGCACCAAATTCTTTAAGTGACTCTTTATTCACCTTAAGCAAATTTTGTTTTGTTTCATTAGCATAGGCTACTATAGAGCCTTTGTACCAAACAGAACTTCCAGGAACTGATGTTATACTGTGCGCAATATGGCCACCCGTACAACTCTCTGCCGAAGCCATACTGGCATTTTTGTTTAACAACAACTCTCCAACCACACCCGCAAGTGTTTCTTCGCCGTATCCAAAAATTGCATCGGGTACAAGGGCTTTAAGCTTTTCAACTTGAGCATCTACCTCTTTGTGCAAAAGAAACTCGTCGTTTCCAAAAGCCGACATACGAAGGCGAACACTTCCAATATTTGGTAAGTAAGCAAGATGAATGTATTCTGGCAATGCATCTTCCCACTTTTCAATCATTTCGGCTAAAGCCGACTCACCAACACCTGTAGTTAATATAGTTTTGTGAACAATGCTTCCTCTGCCCGACAAGTTTGCCAATCGGGGTAACACCGCGCTCTTCATTAATTCTTTCATTTCGAATGGAACCCCAGGCATCGAAACAAAAATGGTTTCGTCTTTTTCAAACCACATTCCTGGTGCTGTACCTACAGAATTAAACAACACTTGGCAACACTCGGGAACAAGGGCTTGATCTTTATTTACCTGACTAGTTGCCATTCCCCTGCGACCAAAGAATTTAATGACATGATCTAAAGTATCTTGATGATTAATAAGTTTTGAATTAAAATATTCAGCCAATACGTTTTTAGTTCTGTCGTCTTTTGTTGGACCTAGACCACCGGTAATTAAAACCACATTGGCACGTTCTTTAGCTTCATTCAAAGCTTTCACAAGATGATCGAAAGTATCGGTAATTGTTGTTATTTGAGCAACCTGGATGCCCAATTGATTAAGCTCTACAGCCATCCAAGCAGAATTTGTATCTACTATCTGGCCTATAAGTATTTCATCTCCTATTGTTATTATTTCAGCTTTCATTCTTCAATTTTCATTTTATTAATACGTTGTAACAAAGTAGGGTGAGAGTAATGAAAAAACACATACAAAGGGTGTGGTGTTAGGTTACTCAAACTTTTAACTGACAGTTTTTTAAGTGAACTACTCAAGTCGTTTGCGAAACCAAAACTGGCAGCAAAAGCATCGGCTTGATATTCATTTTTGCGAGACAATACATTCATTCCCATTCCAATAATAAACGACAAGGGTGTATACAATATTCCAAATGCAATTAATCCAATGTGAAAGGTTGGCTCTTCAACCCCCAAAGCAATAGACAATTGTGGACTAGAAACGAATAAGCCAAATATGTAAAGCATAATGCCAGTTTGAATAACACCGAGGAATAAACTGGTAAACACATGTTTCTTTTTATAATGCCCTATTTCGTGTGCTAATACAGCAACTATTTCGTTTGTAGATAAATCTTCAATCAATGTATCGTACAAAACAATTCGTTTTTTGGGTCCTATTCCTGTGAAATAGGCATTTGCTTTTGTTGATCGTTTTGAGCCGTCAATTACAAATATATTTTTGAGTGTAAAACCTGCTTTTAATGAGAAATTCTCAATTGCTGTTTTTAATTCTCCCTCTTCTAAAGGAGTTTGTTTATTGAATAATGGTACAATTACATTTGAATAGAACATGGTTATAAAAATTGTAATAAATGTAATTACTCCCCATGCTATTAACCAGAAGTAGTTACCTGTTATAGTCCAAATCCAAATAATAATTGCCAATATCCCTCCACCTAACAAGGCAGATAAAAGCAAACCTTTAAATTTGTCAAGAATAAAAGTTTTAACTGTAGTTTTATTGAAACCAAATTTTTCTTCAATAACAAATG
>JAQIBQ010000311.1 GCA_027859005.1 Prolixibacteraceae bacterium
ATGAAGACATTTATCAAATTAAAAATTTTGATTTAATTCATAGTGAAATAAACATTCAAATAAAGCAACAACTAGGTCGTTTGCTCGACTACAATAACAAACTTTACAATTGGACAAAACTAAGCTTTGATTCGTTGGAATTAAACATTTCCGATGTTTCGCTCGATTTGATGGTTGCCAACCTAAACGGACAGTACGATGGTAGGTTAAACGAAAAGTCAATTAAATTACTACTTAACGTTGATAAACAAGTTGATCTTAAGACTGATTATGTGTTACTAAATCAGGTAGTTGTGAACTTACTCGATAATGCCATCAAATTTTCAAAAGAGAACAGTGAAATCAAGATTGAAGTAAATCAACATTCACTCAAACTTTCCGATTCAGGAGTTGGTATGTCAACTGAAAAAATCGACGAGATATTAAACGGATATTCGTTGAAAAGTAGCAACGGAACCAAAGGTGAACCAGGAACTGGTTTGGGCTTGAACATTGTAACTCGAATAATTCATGCTTTAAATTTCAAACTAAATATTGAATCTGAATTAGGAAAAGGAAGCACCTTTACAATTACATTTAACTAGCGAATTACGAATAAATAGTATAAAAAAAATCAAAAAATGAACCAAGGTAAATATAAAATATTTGTTGTCGACGACAATGCTTTGTTTTTAAGGGTATTACAGAAAACATTAGCTGTTAACGAAGAATACAATGTAATCCCAATTTCCTCTGGAAAGGAATGTATTAATCGATTAAACGAAAAGCCAGATATTGTTTCGCTAGATTATACCCTGCCTGATTACAACGGAAAAGAAATTTTAGAGAAAATTAAAGAGCTTACACCCGAAACTCAAGTGATTATTGTTTCTGGTCAGAACGATATAAATACTGCCATTGAATTATTAAAAATTGGTGCTTACGATTATATCGTAAAAAGTGTTGATACACGAGAGAAAATTTCAATTGCTATAAAAAAAATAATTGAACGATTAGAATTAACCAAAGAGAACAAAATTCTAAAGGAGGCTATTTCGCAAGAATACAGTTTCCGTAGTTTAATTAAAGGCAGTAGTAAAGCCATGGAAATGGTTTTTAAAATGATGGGAAAAGCTGCGCAAAGCAACATTACTATTTCTGTTTTTGGCGAAACAGGAACAGGAAAAGAATTGGTAGCAAAAGGTGTTCATTACAATTCAGCTCGAAGCAATAAGCCCTTTGTTCCTGTTAATATATCATCAATACCCGAAACGCTAATTGAAAGTGAATTGTTCGGTTACGAGAAAGGTGCATTTACAGGTGCTGAAGGTAGTAAACAGGGTAAAATTGAATTGGCCCACGAAGGAACTTTATTCCTCGACGAAATTGCTGAAATGAACTTAAATATTCAAGCTAAGCTATTGCGTGTATTACAAGAGCGTGAGTTGGTTCGTTTAGGTAGTAATAAAACCATAAAATTCGATGTGCGCATAATTATTGCTACCCATCGCGATCTACAAGAACAAGTGCAGAAAGGAAATTTCAGAGAAGATTTATATTTCAGATTATTAGGTCTATCAGTGAATTTACCTCCATTACACGAGCGCGATAACGACTGTATACTGTTAGGAAAACATTTTGTAAATGAGTTTTGTGATGAAAATAAAATGGATCATAAACAATTATCCGATAGTGCACGTCAAAAAATTAAATCGTATAGCTTTCCAGGGAATGTACGCGAACTAAAAGCTCTTATGGAGCTGGCTTGTGTTTTATCTGATGATGATGTTATTGATGAAAGCCACATTAATATCAATCCCGTAAATCTTAATAAGAATTTGCTTTCGAAAGAAAAAACCTTGCAAGAATACAACGAAGACATTATTCAGCATTTTGTCGATAAATACAAGAATGTTCGTGAAGCAGCGCGTAGATTAGGTGTTGGTAAATCAACTATATATCGTTATTTACAAGCAAAAGAAGAAAAGGAATAGAGTTTAAAAACTTCTTTTTGGAAATAATTGTGACGCTTTACTTTTGAAATCGTAACGAAGCATAATTTCAAAACTTCCTACATTAAAATCGCCTAATCGGGTGAGTGAGTAGTCGTATGAAAATCCGATTTTCAAATTTTCAACCTGAACTTGAAAATAGGCACCTGCAGCATCACTAATGCGGTATTTTGCACCAAGCCAAAATGCATCGTAAAACATCATGCTAAGGTCAAAATCAGCGGTTACAGGAGCACCTGCTACCAATATTGTTGTAAGAGCTGGCTTGAAAATAATATTGGGTGCTAAATCGAATAAATAAGCACCGTGTAAAAAGTAGTGTCGTTCTTCAGCTGAAACTTCAGCTGTACTTACGTATTCATTATTGTATTTATTTTCAAGTAAGCGTGGGACAGAAATACCGGCATAAAACTGATCGTTAAACCAAAACATGCCTACTCCAAAGTTGGGCATAAAGTTGGAGTAATCGCCATAATCTGTTATTTTCTCATCGATAAGGTGGTAACGATCAAGCGACGATAAATAAGACTGCAAATAGTTAAATCCAGCTTTAAGCCCGAAGCTTATTTGAGTATTTTGAGTTGCTCTAATACGGTAGGCATAATCGACAAATATTCCAGTATGTGATACCGGTCCAGTATTGTCGTAAATGAAGTCTAAGCCTCCACCCATGTGTAAACTATCAACAGGTAAACATATACTTAATGCAGTAGTGAAAGGTGAATTTTTTATACCCAACCACTGTTTTCTAGAAATTAATGAAGCACTTCCCACACCGCGTGTGCCAGTATATGCCGGGTTGATCGACATCATGTTATTCATGTACTGCGAATAGATAGGCTCTTGTTGTGCTTTTGCAGTATGAATGCATAGCACAAGCAGAACAGCTACCAAAATAGCAGTACAAAAGTGTGTCGATATATTTTTAATATGCTTCATTCTTATTGCCTATCGATAGATGTATATCAATCCGGCTTGTTTGTTTCTTCCTTCGTTATATAGTAAAGTATAATAATAGCTTCCTGTTGGTAGTGGTTTATTTCCACCTAAACTACCTTGATTAGAATAACCTCCCCAATTGTTTTCGTAGCCTTTGCTTTGGAATACTACGTGTCCATATCGGTTAAATATTTGCAACATGGCATTGGGGAAATATTCTATACCATCAATTATCAGAACATCGTTTTTGGTATCGTTATTTGGTGTAATTATTTCAGGAACTCTTAGCTCTTCAATCATGAAAATAACCTTACCATTCGTTTGGTTACCACAAGGTGAAACCAATTCGTAGGTCATGCTGTCGTTGCTGCCAAAATCGGCATATGGATTGAATATAAAGCTTGAATCTCCAATTTGTTCAATGCTTCCCCATTCGGGTTCGGTGTAATTGTTAATGTAGGGCAAGAAATATCCTTCATCATTCGTAAGCACATTAAATTCTACGGGAACACCAGGCCATGTTTTTACGGTGTCGTTGTTGGCAAATAGAGGTGCTTCTTCTGGTAATCCAATACTAACTGTTGTACTTGCCGAATCCCCTTCGTTGTCGAAAATGGTATAGCTAAACTGATCGGCCTCGCATGTAAATTCAATTGGTGTATATTCAAAATAACCTGAATCAGGATTGAACCATACAGTTCCATTGCTTGGTAAGTTATCGTAAACTAAGTTGGTGAATATAGTATCGATGTATCCATCAGGATCAGGATCATAGTCATTCTCTAAGATAAAAATTTGTATTGACTCACCAAAATCATTCGTGACAGCATCGGGATCTGCTACTGGTGGCTGATTGCGTTGAATTACATTTATTAGAACCCAAGCTGAATCAGTTTGTCCCCAAATATCTACAATTTCATATTCGAGAGAATCGGCTCCGTAATAATGATCTGTTGGACGGTATTCAATTGTGTTTTGTTCGTTCGATGCAGCAATGCCGTTTAGCGGATCGCTTAGAATAACAACCGTATCAATCGTACACAATTGCATGTCTTTGAAACTGTCGTTTAGCAATTCATGAATGGTAATTTGACTGTTTTCATCAACTTCTATAGAGTCGTCTTCAGCAACTATTCCTTCTAGTTCAGGCATTATGAAAACGTAGCCAGTGTCACTTTCTCCCGATGGATCAGTAATCTCATAGGTGAACCACGAGTCGCACCATAAAATAGTATCGGCTGTAACTGTAATGGTACTATCGGAATTGAAAACTACATGTAAGGAATCGCCAAACTCAATTACTCCTTGGCTTAAGAAAATTGAATCGCCATCAACATCAAAATCATTTGAGAGTATGGTGTTAAAATCAATAATTAATTTGTCAGTATCCGTTGTCCATGTTACTGAATCTAAAACGGCGACAGGCGCATCGTTTACAGGTAATATATCAACGATAACTATTAAGTCGGCAGTATCGGAATTCGGGAAGTAAAGCTGAATGTTATAATAGTCGGCACCAATTGAATCGTGCAGAGGTGTATAAACCAGTTGTGTATTGTTGTTGATGAATTCCCAGTTTCCAACTATAGGACCACCATTCCCAATGTAACTGTCAACAGTTTCCAAGAAATTAAATTTGGCCAATAATGGAGCTAAATCGATAGTGTCAGGAGTGTCTTCTTCGGTTACCTGGTTGTAAGGGATGGTTGAGCCCAAATCGACCAATACCATCACGGTTGCCTCAGCGCATAAGCCTTCGTTATCACATATTCGATATTTGAATTCGTCGATATCTGCATTAATCGAAGGAGTGTAGAGTATGGTTCCTGTCAGAGTATCGATAACGATAGTGCCTTTACTAGGTCCTGTAATTGTATCGAGGGTAGACCAATCTAAATTACCATCATAGTCAAAGTCGTTCGATAAAATCGAGAGTCTTTTCTTCGTGTTTTCGGTTACCACGAAATTGTCGTCGTTGGCAATAGGAGCGGTATTTACTTCGTTTATCCATATGTTTATTTCAGCAAAATCGCAGTTGCCAACCGTATCACAAACCTGATAGGTAATCCAATCGGGACCAAAATAATTATCGAAAGGGGTATAAATTATTCCATAGGCTCCATCGCTTTCAAAAGTACCATGTTGCGGGCCTGTGATTACAAATAAGCTTGTAGGATCCAGAACACCAGTGAAAACTTCATCGTTTGCTGTAATAAATTCATAAGTAATAGTTATCGTTGAATCTTCTTTAGTTGAAATTTCATCGTTGCCAGCATTAATTCCATCTGTTTTCGATTTTACAAGAAGGAAAACATTGGCTGTGTCACAGCTGGTATTATCTTCATCTAAATCGCAAACTCGGTACGAGAAATAATCTTCACCTAAGTAATCTAAATCAGGAATGTAGGTAATTACACCGTTTATGGTATCGTAGCTTATTGAACCGTTTTGAGTGCCCTGAAGCGTATCTACAGACCAGTAGTCGATTCCGTTGTCAATATCGATATCATTCAGTAAAATTTGAATAAACTTGGTTTTATTCATGAAGGTTGTTGTGGCATCGTCGTTGGCAATTATTGGGCTGTTTATTGGTTCTACGGTAATGTAAACGGTAGCAAAATCCCATGTGCCGGTTTTTGATTCCACTAAATAAGTTAGGCTGTCGATTCCATTAAAATTATTGGCAGGTTCATAATCAATAACGTGATTGAAAGGATCGTAAGATGCAATACCGTGTTTGGCATAGATACGAATATCAACAGAAAGTGGATTCGCAACAAAATTATTTAAGGTATCGTTTGCCAATATATTAATTTGAATGGCTGTGTTTTCTGATGTTGTTGCAAAGTCGTTTTGTGCACCGTCGCCATCATCAGGGATAGAAACCGTAACAATAACATAGGCTCTTTCATCGCTGTAGTCGGCCAATGAATAAATAAATTCATCACGTCCAATAAAAAAGGAGTCAGGCATATATGTGAAAATAGAATCACTAATGCTAAGGTTTCCTTCTGGAAAATCTAACGAAGCTGGATCAATTCCATCATCGATATCAACTACCTGATCGAAGGCGTTGAAATCAACTGGAATATTTACATCGGTTTGTAAGTTGAGGTGGGTTGCAACAGGAGGATCGTTAACCTCGTGCACGTCGATAACTAACCATGCGGTATCACAGTAAACAGGATCGCCTTTATCACAAATTTGATAAAGTAGGCTGTCGGTTCCAAAATAATTTTCATTGGGGAAATAATAAATTTCACCATTGGCACTGTTTACGGATGCCTCTCCATTTATAGGTTGAATTTGAATGTTTAATGAATTATAGTCAAAGTTGCCATTTTCATTATTATCCAAGTCTTCATCGTTTTCAACTACATTTACAATACTGTATCTGTCTTCGTATATGGTATCATAATCATTACGCGCAATAATAGGGTCGTTTTCGCCAATTATTAAAATTCTTAATATGGCTGTATCTCTTAGTCCACCTTCGTCAACTATTGTGTATTCATATTCTTCTATTGCATTTTCTCTTGCACCTAATTGATCAATAACCTGGCGGTTCGGAGTAAATACAACATCGCCTTTGCTGTTCCAGAATACTTCACCATATAATCCGGTAAATACACCTGTTGTGTCGTCTTCAATTTTCGAAACGAAAAGCGTGTCATTATCGACATCATAGTCTCTGAAAATTAAGCTGTTTTCAAGTGCTTTACTTTGCTCGTCTTCATAAATAATCAACGTATCGTTATCAGCAATAGGGGCATTGTTAATTCCTAAAATACTAAAGTTGATAATTGAAGTGTCGGTAGCTCCAAATTCATCTTCCAAGGTATATTCAAATATATCGTTGCTTACTTCATCTGGTCGAAGAGCAAGGGCAAGTGCAGAATCCGGGAAATATTCAAAACTTCCATCGGGCATCCAAATTAAAGTTCCCCATTCGCCAATGATGGTATCGTTGGGTAAATTATTGATTAAAGTAATTAGACTTGTATCACCATCTACATCGAAATCGTTATCGAGAATATCGTTGGTGCTGTCTGTTGTAATGCTAATTGCATTGAATTCGAAGGTTGAATAGAAGTTAGACATTGCAACTGGAGGATCGTTCACTCCAATTAGTTCAATCAGTAGTTGAGCGCTATCCAATCCATCGAAAGGATCGCGAACAAGGTAGGTGAAGGTATCGTATGCGGTATCGCCTTCGGCCAATTGATCGGCTCTGCTTTTATCGGTAATGTAAGTATAGGCTCCGGTTGAGTCCCAGTACAATTCGCCGTAGTTTCCAAATGCAGGAATCAAGCTTGTATCACTGACTGTTGAGACCATGAGCATGTCGTTGTCCACATCGTAGTCGTGGAATAACAATGCATTTACATCTTCAATAGGAGCGAATATTGAATCGGTATCTTCTAAAATACTTACAAAATCATCTACCGCTTCGGGTTTATCATTGTCTCCTGTGATGGTAATAAGAATTAATGCATTCGATGTGTAATTGTGTTCATCAACGATTGTATAACTAAAAGTCTCGAAAACTTTTTCACCTGAATAAAGTGAATCCATTTGTGCATTTAGTTTGTATTGGGCTTGTCCGTTTTCATAAATGGTCAGCAGTCCGTATTTGCCATTTAATGTTTTTATGGTGTCGGTACCTGTAATAAGAATAAATATCCGATCGCCGTCAACGTCGTAATCGTTCCAAAGCAAACCTTCGTTCAAGGGATGGATTGAAATTGAATCGTCATCTTCTGAAATAAATATGGTATCGTTTAATGCTACTGGTTTATCGTTTACACCAGAAATTGTTATGTCGAGAGTATCTGTTGTTGTGGCACCTTGTAAATCGGTAATGGTATAGGGGAATAAATCATGCACTCGTTCAGAACGATAGAGCGAGTCGGTCGCTTCATAATTGTTGTAATAAGTATAGTTCCCGTCGTAAGTCCATTTTAAATAGCCAAATACACCTGCTACTGAGTCACTGGTGATTTCGTTAATGTTTAGTAATACAATTGAATCTCTACGATCAACATCATAATCGTTTTCTAAGATGAAATTGTTCGCATTACTCGAAACCTGAGTACTTGATTCATTAATAAAATTGGCATCTCTTCCTGTAGTTGGTGCATCATTTACTCCCTGAATTTGAAGGTGTAGTTTAGATTCGGATTCAACACCATGTTCGTCAATAATGCTATAGCTTATGGAATCTACAATTAAATCGTCGAAGGCAAGGGTGTCCAATCCATTGTAGATACGATTGTAGGTATAACGGTTGTAGGTAAAGTAGCCTGTGCTATCCCAGTCAAATGATGCAAAAGTTGTTTCCGTAGGACTTGTGGTATCGTAACTGAAACTATAGAGTTCAATAAAGTCTCCATCGGTATCGGCATCGTTTAGAAGAAGTGACCATGCCGGACTTATCTCAATGTCGTTTTCTGTTAATTCCAAGGTGTCTCTTGAAGCTTCGGGCTGATCATTCTCTCCTGTAATTTCGATGTAGAACCATGCTGTTGCAGTGGAGTCGAAAGCATCCTCAATTAGGTACAGAAACGAATCAACAACCACTTCATATTCAGCTAAAGAATCGGTTAATTGGTTGAGTGTATAAATGAAGGTTCCATCTTCATGCCAAACTAATGAACCGTAAGTACCGATAGCCGGAATTATTGTACTGTTATTTATTTGTTTTATTTCAAAGTTTTCATTGTCGTCGATATCTGAATCTTCCGAAATAATGCCAGCGTTTCTATCGTTAAGCACTAAAACGATGTCTTCTTCGTACATGCTTTCGTAATGGTTTTCAGCTACTGGAGCATCGTTCTCACCAATAATTGTAATGTAGAGGTTGGCAAAATCGGTTTCACCCGATGGATCGTTCACGGTATAGGTGAAAACGTCAATAACATTTTCATTATAATACAATGTGTCGACTAAATTAGGATCGGTAATGTAAGTGTATGCACCCGTTGAGTCCCAGGTAAGTGTTCCGTATTCTCCGTTCAGAGTTCTTGAGCCAACACCATTTACTGCCACAACAATTGGGTCCTGATCAACATCTCCATCGTTTGGTAATAAGCCATTTGCTGAATCAACAACTGTTACTTGAGTATCTTCGTAAATGCTTATATAATCGTCGTTAGCAAAAGGTTCATCGTTTACACCTGTTATTGTTATTATCAGTTGAGCAGTGTCAGTCGCGCCAAAATCATCAACTATACTATAATTGAAAGTGTCGTCGATTGATGTTCCTCCAGCCAATTGATCTACGATGTCAGGGTCAGGTATGTAGGTGTAAGAACCATCGCTATCCCAATTTAAAGTTCCCACATCACTTGTTGTCGATTTTGTCGAACTGCCTTCAATTTCATTGACCCAAAAATCATCACCGTCAACATCACTGTCGTTCAATAACAATGCTTCAACTTGGCTAATTGTAATGCTAATTGATTCAGTGTCTTCAGAAATATTGAGGTAATTGTTCTCGGCAATTGGAGCATCGTTCACACCGGTAATTGAAAAGCTTATTGTTGATGTATCGCTTTCGGTAACGCCGTCGGAATTGGTGTAGGGATATTCTATTTGAACCAACTCATCTTGGTACAACGAATCGGTTGCATCTAAATTTTGAGTAAAAATCCACGATCCATCTGTTTGCCAATTAAATGTTCCAAATGGAGATGTAATGTTGTGTAACGTGTTGTTGTTAACAGTGGCTACTGAAATCTGATCATTTTCGGGGTCGCTATCGTTGTACAGGATAGAAAATTCATCGGTGCCATCGCTTGAGATAGAAGCTTCACCTTCTATTGTTGCATAAGAATCAGCCACAGCAATAGGTGCATCGTTGCGTCCCAGAATAGTAATCACAAATACCGAACTATCTTGTAAATTGTGGACGTCTCTGATTTTATAGTTGAATGAAAGAGGGATTTCATCGCCGGCTTTTAATGTATCTAAACCAGAGTTTAAGGTAAAAGTAATGTTGCCGTATGGATTCCATTCGAGTTCACCATATTCGGTTGTAATGTTTCTGGTGTATGAACTTTCAACGGTGTTAAGTGAAATGTTGTCGCCATCAATATCGACGTCGTTGAACAAGCAATCAAAGGTTTTTGGATCTTCATCTTCATAGATGTAGAATGAATCAATTGCTGCAACAGGAGCATCATTTATTGGCTCAATTGTAATGAATACTGAGTCTTTTGCACAGGCATTGTCGTCGTCGCAAACGGTATAAATAAAATAGACAAAACCGTTAAAATCCTTATTTGGGGTATAGGTTAAATAACCTAAGTTGTTCAATGTTATTGTTCCATTTTCACCTGCCGAAGCACTATCAATTTCCGCGACTGAAAATCTTAATACGGAATGGTTATCATCTATATCTTTGTCGTTATCGCCTACATTTTTCCCGGTTAATACTTCATCTTCTTGAATGGAATAATAAACAGTACTTGGAGTTGGAGCATCGTTTACCGGTTGAATGTTAAGGTAGACGAGCGTGTCGTTATTGGCCCAGTCGGTTCCATCAAAAGCATTGTAGTCAAATTGGTCGCTTCCGTTCCAATTGTTTGCTGATAAATAAGTAAGCAAATTAATATTACCTCTGTTGATAGTAAGATCTGGAGAAACGCTAAATCCATCGTACAAAAGTTCTCCATGTTGAGGAAGGCTAACAATTTCAATCATTTCCAATTGATCCCAATGGTCATCGTCTTCAAAAGGAGTAGTTGAAGGCTGAGTACTTGGGTTGAAATTAGAAACATCGAAAGTAAAAACTTCGTCTTCGAAACCATCTACATTTACATCGTGCAAATAAGGTGGCGTATTTACAAATTCGAATTGAATAAGCGCAAAGCTGGTATCAACACCATCGGAAATACCCCAATTTACTTGAGTTGTTCCTTCGAAACCCCAGGCAGGATCGAACCTAAAGTTGATCAATTCGTCATAAGAAATTGAAAAATCATTTGGTCCAACTTCTTGTCCGTTTATCCAAAATTTGCCTTCATTAGCTAGTGGTATATTGCTTAAGAAAAATACCTGAGGTGAATCGTATTGATCAATATCGAAATAATGATCTTCAAATTCACTTTTTGTGATAGTTTGAAAATCATCTTCTTTTAAATCGAGACGAACAATATTAGTAAGTGTTGGTGCTGTGTTGTAGTAATTGATAATTACCTGACCAGCTGTTTCAGCAAAATTATAGCCGTCGTGGGCATTCCAATTAAAGCTAAGTGTACCGTTATAGCCTTGAGTTGGGTAGTATTTGAAAACGGTATCGCTGTTGTTGATTTGGTTTTCCAAAATTAATTGAGGCGCAGAAAAAGCGTTTCCATTAAATGTAAGCGTTCCAACAGCAGGTGTTAGATCCGATAAAATCCAAAGGCTGTCAAACTCAAATAAACTTCCAACAGAATAATTAATGTGATCGATAAAATCTTGCTCGGTTATTTGAATAACTGAATCTTCTGGTAAATCGAAAGTAATGTTTAATAATTTTGGTGGTTCAGGTTCTTCTAGTACCACCACATATATTAATTCAGGCGAAAGCGACCAATCAAAACCGTCAAAGGCATTCCAAATAAATTCGGTACTTCCATTCCAGTTAGCATCTGGTACAAATTCTAATTGTGTTATTTGACTGTATGGAATTGACGTGCCAATTGTATACGCACTTCCGTTTAATCTAAAAGAACCATTTGCCGGTGACGTTTCAATTCGAACGGCATTCATGGTATGACCGGGATCTTCATCACTAAAACGATCTTCAAATTCGAAAATACGGAAGAAATAAGTTGAATTTTCAATTGAGGTTATGGTGAAGGTATCAACCACCGGAGGGTTGTTCAAAACATCAACCAGCAAAAAAGTAGTATCGCTACAGGTGTTGTTGTTGGTAACAATAAGTTGAATTTTATTGTCGATTCCAATACTTGAAAAATCAATGTCTTGAGGATCTTCTATAGCCGAACTGGAAGGACTTCCATTTTCGAAACTCCAATTCCAACCGTTTGGATTGGGACCAAAATCGTTGGAAGATTGATCTTCAAAATCAACAAGGCTGCCTCGGTATACGGGTTGCGGGTCGTATCCGAAGGCAGCTTGAAGATTGTCGATTTCCACTGTGCGTAATGTAGAATCAATACAAAATTTATCATCGGTTACCCGATGAATAACATTTATCGTTTGTCCTTTCAAAGAATCATGGTAAGTGTGGGTTTGCATGGTGTTGGCCGCATTTGTTCCATCTCCAAAATCCCATTCGTACGAAACAATTGTTCCGGTTCCGGCATCGGCTATACTGGTGAAGTTTAATTCTTGCCAAGCACAAGCCAAGCTGTCGTCAATAATAAAACGGGCCGAAAGTTGGTCGTTGCCATAAATATAAATGTAGTCGTCTTTTTGTAAGGTATCAGTACATCCTAAAGTATTGCTCACAATAAGTTGAGGACTATAAACTCCCTGCATTTGATATGCAAATTTTGGATGCTGAACTACTGATGTGTCGTTAAATACTGTTCCAAAATCCCATTTCCAAGAGCTTAAGGCATTTTCTGGGTCGTTCGAAACACTAGAGTCGGTAAACTGGATTTCAACACCTTTACAAATACTGTCGTTGTCTACACCAAAATTTACAACAGGTGGCGTGCTGGTATAAATACTTCCTAAATAGGCGTTGTCGTAAGCATATTCTCCACAAACCTCATCGGTTAAAATTACCGAAGGAAAATTAAATCCTAGTTCAGTGTAGGTGGTGTCTGATTCAAAATAGCTAGTTGTTCCAGTGGGCAATGTATCTATTTTTGTAAAACCAGCACCATAATCCCAGGTAATGTAGTCTACATTTCTCATGTTACTCACCGAAAAGAGAACCGCGTTGGGAGCACAACCTATGGTTTTATCGTAGGAGAAATCTCCGTTGGCACCTTCAGCTGTAATATATTCTGTTCGCGTTAATGATTCTGAGCAATCGCCTTTGAAATTAATTGTTAAGGATACGGTATAATCACCTGGTGAAACGTAGTAATTTCGGGGTGCTCTTTCAGTTGAACTATTACCATCGCCAAAGTTCCATGAATAGCTTAAAACATCACTATCATTAGTTGCTGGAGTAAAATGAGCAAAGGCAGGAGCACAGCCTATATTGGTCGCTGTTGCCGTGAAATTAGCCGTAGAATTGATTACTCTTATTGTTTCAACATAGGTTTTTGTACAACCGTTTGCAATGGCAACTTCAAGTGTAACATTATAGTTTCCGGGTGAGGTATAAGTATGGCTTACTGCATCGGTATTAGTGCTTGTTAAATCAATTGAACCGTTTCCATCAAAATCCCAACGATATTCACTAATCGCTCCGGTTGAATTGTTTGAAAATGTGATTGCTGTATTGTTGCAAACTAAACTATCAGAAGCTTCAAACAAAGGCTCAAAAGGAATGAGTTCAATTAAGTTTGTTTTCTCTAGTGTAGTAGAGCACCCTTGACTATCGTTTACTGTTAACGAAACTGAAAAGGTAGTGTCGCTATTGAAACTATGTGTTGGATTTTCTTGTGTGCTTTCTGTCCCGTCGCCAAAGTTCCATAGATATCCGGTAATTGTAGCGGTATCGAACGAAGGCTGAGTACTTGTATTGTTGAAATCGACAGAAGTTCCTAAACAAACTAAAGCAGGCGAATGAGAAAAACTACTGATTGGTCCGCTTGCACTTACAAGGTTGCTTTCGGTAAACGAATAGTTACATCCACTGCTGCTTATTACTTCCAAATGTACATCGTATTCACCTGGAGTAGTATAAGTGTATATAACTGGGTCACCTGCATTGGTTGAATCATCGATAATTCCGTCGTTGTTATAATCCCACAGTAATTTATTAATCGGATAGTTGCTTGAAAGCCTGTTTGTGATGTCTTCAGTAAATGAAACCGTTAGGGGAGCACAACCTGTATTGTCCGTTGCACCAATTATTCCCGTTGCATTGTCGAAGTTGAAAATATTAATTTCTTCGGAATATTGATGAGAACAGGTTCCGTTATCAACTGTTAGTGTAACGTTATAGTTGCCAGTAGTTGCGTATAAATGTGATGGTGAAGGGTCTGTACTTGAGTTGCCATCGCCAAAATCCCAAGAGAAAGTGGTAAGTGGATCGCTGTATGAACTTCTATTATCAAACGAAACATTGTAGGGAGGCGTACAAAAGGTGTTTTGATCAGGGTTGAAAAAAGCACGTGGTTCATTTGCCAAAATATTTGTAACCGAAAAAGGAGTTGATGTACATCCAAAGCGTGTTGCCATAACATCGATGGTAAAGGAACCTGTATCGGGGAATTCATAGTTAAATGCATGTGGGTTTCCACTTAGCGATTCTTGAACTTGCCCCGATGGTGTGTCAAATGTTAATAGCTCAGTGCCTGCAGAGTAATCTACATTCAATTGAACACCAAGACTGAAACAATTCAAAGGGTCTTGAATGATGTTTACTGAATTTATGGTTGGCTGGCTAGTTACTTGAACTGCGCTATTGCGTGTTTCGGTATAGGTGCATCCGCTTGAAGTATTAACAACAAGCGTAACATTGAAACTTCCTGAAGTGGCATATGTATTTGAAACATTCTCGCCGCTGGCTGTATTGCCATCTCCAAAGGTCCAGTTGTATGTGTTTGGTGTTTCAAAATCGGAATTAAAAACGGCTTGGAAGTTCGTCGCACCTGCAGGCAAACAACCCGAAGTTGTTCCACTTATATTTATCGACAACGAAGGTTTTTTTAATACAATATCATCAGAGTAACTTGCAGTACATCCGTCTTCGCTTACCACATCTAAACGAATTGAATGAGAGCCCGAACCACTAAAGGTATAATTGAAAGAGGGCGATGTGCTAATCAGTACATCAGTTCCGCCAGTTGTGTGATACCAATTTGTAGCTGAAATCGTTCTTCCAAGAACAGTTTTGGAGGTACTTGAGAAAAAAACTGGGTAATTGTTATCTGTACAGTTGTAAAACGAGCTGTAACTGAAATCGGCTATGGCTTCGTCAACATTGACTGTATGTGTGGTTTCAATTTGACAATCGTCGTCGAAATGTACTGTAAGCTTAACGGGGAAATTTCCTGCAGATGAAAAAAGATGATTGTAATTTGGATCTGTGCTTTCAACACTTCCGTCGTTATTTATGTCCCATTCGTAGGCCGTAACTCCTGAAGAAGTTAGAGCATTTAATGCAACGGTATCGCCAGAGCAATAATAGGCGTTTGTTGAAAAGTCGGCTGTATTGTTGTTGTTAAATCGAACGGTTTCGGTATGTGCTGCAGAAGCACAACCTTTCTCGGAAATTGAAGTTAAGCTAACGTCGTAATTACCTGCACCAAGGGTTGAGAAATCGAAGTCGACCGATTTAGTATGTTCGTCAAGTGCCGTTCCGTTCACTGTCCAGTTGTAGTCCGATATTGTGCTATTAATTACGGAACTGTTGTCGGTAAAGGTAGTTAGCGATGGTCCGCAATCATCGGCTTTGTTGATGGTAAATGCAGCTTCGGGTTTATCATCAACTTCAAATAAGTTAAAATTTGTTTTTGATCCTTGGCATCCATTTTCATCAGTTACCTCGAGTACCACATTGTAAATTGCTCCCTCAAAATCTGTGGCAGTTAAAGGAGCAGGCGGATTGGTATTGTATACTTCTTCATGATCGTCGAAGAAAAACCAGTAGTGGTAGGCTTCTGTTCCACTTGATATCGCCCCAATTACCTGACCATTTACTGTTCTGCTTGGTTCCGTAACTGCGCCACCTGTAGATTGCAGCGTTACATCTGCAAGTTCACATCCTGGATTGTTTATATCGCCTATGTTGGGTTTAGGTCTTGGATAGATGTTAATTACATCGGAGAAAGTATTTTCGGTAGCTAATCCTTGATCGATGGTAAGACTTACGGTATAGCTCCCTGGTTTGTCGTAAACGGCCGAAGGATTATATACATTGGAAAAAGGTTCATTCCCATTTCCAAGCGTCCATTCGTATGTCGAAGCATTTTTTGAGAGGTTGGTAAATTGAACCCTACGGTACTTACAGCCCATTTGGTAGTCCATGGTAAAAGCGGCATAGTTGTCACCTGTATGAATAAATATTTTAAAGCTGGTGGTGTTTGTTGCATTTGATTCATCGGTTGCTGTTACCGAAATGGTGTAAGTGCCTGCATTTATTGGCGTTCCGCTGATTAGTCTTGACGATTCAGTATAAGTTAGTTCCGAAGGTAAGCCAGTTACGGTATAGCTGATTGCATCGTTGTTTTCGTCTTTAAAAGCATTTGAAGGAATGGTATACGAGAAATAATCTTCCACTTCGGCATGTTGATTGGTTAGGCCAATATTCAACACCGGAGGAAGATTTTGTGAATACGTAAAATTCGGAATAAGAAGCAGATTGAGAACCACAATCAGCCACCCGATTCTACACCAGTTTACACTCTCGCACAGTTTCATTTAGTATCTTTTTCCCAGATATTCTGAATTTCCGCAACGCTCAGAATTCCTTTGTTAATGACAGAATAGTTTGAAAAAACCCAGTACATTATTCTGTCTGTACTATTGAAAAGTTAAAAATAGAAAAATATAGTGAAGACCTATAATTTTCAAGTGTTTAATTCATGGAATGATTGAATCTTCTTTCTTTTTGGATTAAAAGAGATAAGTTAAATTGAGTTGTATGAAAAAGCCATGGAATTTCTTTCAGACTCTTTTCGTTGATATCGAATTTTATAATTATAGTATTATGTCTTTCTGCTTGCTTAATCTTATGTGTATCAATATCAGCATTGTAATTACAAACTTTTAATGCTGATAGATTTCCTGCTTTACACTCTTGTCTTTTTTTTTACATGGGAGATACTACTTTGTTTAGAACTGTAATACTATTTTATGATGAACTCGAATATCCAGTAGCTTAATTTTTTCTTAAAGCAATAGCGTAGTACAGAAATGCGACTCATGATACATATCATATTTGATTTTGTGGTTTATTGTCAATGGTTTAATTAGGTGTTGTGTATGTTGCACATTAATAGTTAAATAAAGACAATAATGTCTTAAAATAGAAAGGCAATATGTATTTGGATTAATTCTAATTTACTGGAGTGGTGTGATTTTAAATAATATCTGTCATTGTTTTGTGTTGAATATGGTAAATTGTGATGGTACAAATAGAGGTAATGGTTTAAATACATATGAGATCAACTAGAAATATTTTGCATAATCTAATATTGGTTGCATACTATGGTATAGTTTTGGGAACTTTAGTTCTACTAATTGTTCTTGGATATGATTATTATTCAACAAGTATTGAAGAAAGGTATTTTCATGAATTAAACAATCAATTTAAAGCGAGTGGTATTTATGGTCATGGCTTTGGAATTATTGGTTCGTTGTTAATTGTTATAGGCGTTTTTAGTTATATGATAAGAAAACGTGTTCGAAGGTATACTCGCATTGGCTATTTGCGAGACTGGTTACATTTCCATATTTTCCTTTGTGTTGAAGGTTCAATTTTAATTGTATTTCATACTACATTTAAGTTTGGTGGTTTAGTCGCAATAAGTTTCTGGAGTATGGTGGCTGTTGTATTGAGTGGTGTTGTTGGCCGTTATATTTATTTGCAAATACCTAGAACCATTGAGGGTAGAGAAATGAGTAGAATGGAGATGGACGATGAGAATTTGGAATTGAATAAGCAAATAAGAACTAGCGTAGTTTTAGATGAAAACCTATATCAAATACTGGATGAAAATACAGCTTTGAAAGTTGGTTTCTTAGGTTTTCTTTTTAAAAGTAAAGTTGAAAAAGATGCAATTAGAAATTTGAAAAATGCTCTTGATAGTCAGCAGATTTCTAAATCTGAAAAAAATAAAATACTGAATTTATTTAAGAAACAGCTTGCGCTAAAAAAACGGATAGTAAAATTGGTTGGCATGCAAAATTTGCTGAAGTATTGGCATGTAGCGCATTTGCCTTTCGCATTAATTATGTTGATTATTATGGTTATACATGTTGCAGTAGCCTTGGTTTTTGGGTATGTCTGGATATTTAGTTAGATAATTATGGACGTTTTAATTGAAAAAATATTGACTTATGGTTTGCTTACTCTTTTCTTGGTATTTGTAGTATGGATCTATTTAAGAAAGCAAAAAAGAGAATCATTAATTGTTGAGCAAAAAATTGCAAAAGCAAAAGAAGAAGGTATTCACGAACCAGTTACGCTACATCCAGTAATTGATCCAAATAGTTGTATTAAGAGTGGTGCTTGTATTACCGCTTGCCCTGAAAAAGATATTATTGGTATAAAGGATGGCAAAGCAACCATAATTAATGGTTCAAGATGTATTGGACATGGCGCTTGTTTTCATGCTTGTCCGGTACAAGCCATTACACTTTGCATTGGAACCGAAAAAAGAGGTGTGGACTTACCTCATGTAGATCAAACATTAGAGTCGAATGTGCCAGGGGTTTATATTTGTGGTGAAATGGGCGGAATGGGCTTGATAAAAAATGCGGTGGAACAAGGAAAGCAGGCGGTCGATAATATGGCCAAAACAATTAATAAAAAAACTGAAGCAGATTACGACCTAATTGTAGTTGGTGCTGGGCCAGCTGGTATTTCGGCCTCATTACAAGCAAAGAAACTAAAGCTGAAAACGATAACTTTTGAACAAGACTCATTAGGCGGAACAGTCTACACTTTCCCACGATCTAAAATTGTGATGACTTCTGCAATGGATCTGCCATTTAAAGGAAAAGTGAAATTATACGAGACCAGCAAACAGGAACTGATGGACATTTGGACTGAGGTAATAGAACAAAACGGAATTGAAATAAAAGAACATACCAAAGTTGAAGCAATAAATCCAATTAATAATCATTTTGAAGTGCTAACTCAGGCGGGTGAAAAATTTACTTCCAGAAAAGTATTACTCTCCATTGGACGGCGAGGAACTCCTCGAAAATTGAATGTCCCTGGTGAAGAAAGCATGAAAGTAGCCTATCGATTATTGGAACCTGAAGACATTCGCGATAAGCATATATTGATTGTTGGAGGTGGGGATTCAGCGGTTGAATCGGCCATGTTATTGGCCGATCGGAATAAAGTAACTTTGTCGTATCGGAAAGAAAATTTTAGTCGAATTAAACCGATGAATAGTGAGCGGATTAAAGAGGCTATAAATTCGGGTAAAATTGAAATATTGTTCAACTCAAATGTGTTGTCTATTGCTGAAAACGAAATAACAATAAAATTGGAAGATGAAGAGAAGCAACTTAAAAACGATTTGGTTTATATATTTGCTGGAGGTGAATTGCCAACTCAGTTTTTAGAAAAGATAGGTATTGCAATAACAACAAAATTTGGCGATGCAATTTTAAAGCACGAAAAGAAAAGATAGCATTACTCAACTGTTTTCATTCATGAGCAATAAAATAGGACACAACAAAATTCAGCTAATTCTACTGTTGATTTTTATTTTTCAGGCTAGAAGCTATGGGCAGATATCTCCTGGAGACTTAACATCGGCTCATGCCAATCTTGAAGGTATGAGTAAGTGTGTCAATTGTCATGTGTTAAGAGAGAATGTTACTGATGAGAAATGTCTCGATTGTCATACTGAAATTAAGTCACTTGTTAATGCGAACAGCGGTTATCATGTTTCGGTTGAGGTAGAAAACAAGCAATGCTTCGAATGCCATAATGAGCACCACGGGCGTAATTTTCAGATAATTCGTTTTGAAAAAGACAGTTTCGATCATCAATTAACCGGTTATCAGTTGGATGGAAAGCATGCAGAAGTAGAATGTATCGATTGCCACAAAAATGAATTTATTAAAGAAAAAATAAGTCAAAAAACACAAGGGGAATCCTATCTCGGTTTGCAACAAGAATGCCTTTCGTGCCATACCGATTACCATCAAGAAAGCTTGGGTGCTAATTGCTTCGAATGTCATTCCTTTCAGGCATTTAAACCCGCAGAAAAATTTAATCACGATAATGCAAATTTTCGTTTAGTTGGTGCTCATAAAAATGCCGATTGTGTTAAGTGCCATAAAATTGATGAAGTTAATGGTCAGAAGTTTCAACACTTTAAAAATGTTGTTGCCAATAATTGTACCGACTGTCATACCGATGTGCACAATGGAAAACAAGGAAACGATTGTTTAAAATGTCACAATCAGGTTTCTTTCAATAAAATTAGTGACTTGCAGTCTTTTGATCATTCAACAACAAATTTCCCATTAATAGGATTGCATCAAAAAGTAGATTGTGACAAATGCCACGAGGCTAGTTATACTCAAGATATCGCTTATCAAAAGTGTACTGATTGCCATGATGATTTTCACCGCGGCCAGTTAACAAGCAATAGGAAAACAACTGAATGTAATTCTTGTCATAATGAATATGGCTTTTCTCCTTCACAATATACTATCGAACGACATAATCAATCTTCTTTTGTATTAGATGAATCGCATTTGGCAACTCCTTGTATTTTTTGTCATTTGAAAGAAGACCAATGGGAATTCAAACAAATTGGGAAAAAATGTGTGGATTGCCATGAGGATATACACAATGGTATAATTGAAAAGAAATTCTATCCTAAAAAGAACTGTGAAAGTTGTCATTCTGTTTCGAGTTGGAGTGAAGTGGAATTTGATCATAAGCTCACCGAATTTGAATTGGAAGGTGAACACCAAAATCAAAATTGCAGAGCATGTCATTTTAACCTGGATAATAGTCAGCAATTCAATGTTCTGGATCGAAAATGCGAGCAATGTCACAACGATGTTCATTTTGGACAATTTGAAACAAAAGAAAACAACAACTGTGAATTGTGTCATACATTTACGAATTGGTTACCTGAGCGTTTTGAACACGATAGCACTCGCTTTAAGCTTGATGGTGGTCATGAAAATGTTGATTGTTTCAAATGTCACGAAAATGTTAGTGTAGATGAAAATTCATATATTAATTATTCATTTGAAGATATAAAATGCGTGCTCTGTCATACACCATAATTCTACTACTCATTTCTATATTGGGTATTGCACAATCTCCACATGGTGAAGCATTGGAGCTAGATTGTGCCCTATGTCATACTTCCAATAACTGGTTGGTTAATGGAAGTGATATTGAATTCACGCACGACAGTACAAATTATAAGCTCGTTGGTCAGCATCAGTTTGTAAATTGCAAAGAATGTCACCAAAGCCTGGTTTTCCCCGATGTGGATAATGAATGTAGCCAATGTCATTCCGATATTCATTACAATACTGTTGGAAAAGAATGTGCACGTTGTCATTCTCCTATAACTTGGAAGATAAGTGAAGTGGCAGAGATGCACCAAAAAAGCAGGTTTGAATTATTGGGAGCTCACAAAAATGCAACATGTACGGCTTGTCATAAATCGGCCAGTGAATTGTTATTTGAACCCATTGCAGTAGAGTGTGTTGAGTGTCAT
Source organism: Prolixibacteraceae bacterium (assembly GCA_027859005.1). Classification (GTDB taxonomy): domain Bacteria; phylum Bacteroidota; class Bacteroidia; order Bacteroidales; family Prolixibacteraceae; genus Roseimarinus. Next base: position 21,440 of record JAQIBQ010000311.1, read on the forward strand.
ATTGTAGATTTCCAACAAAGTAGTGAGCCAAATCATATCGAAAGAGGTTTTTCCCAATCTTGTATAGAGTGTCATAATCCTGAATCAAAAAACTGGAATGCCGAGGATATCGATCATGAGTTCTTCCCTTTAACAGGTGGTCATAATACAGGATGTATTGATTGTCATGCTTCGGGAAGCTTTAAAAAGATACCGGCTAATTGTGTAGAATGTCATCGTGAAAATTACAATAGTGCACAAATGCCAGAACATATTTCGGCTGGTATTCCTACCGAATGTGAACAGTGTCATACCATTATTGAATGGACCCCATCTGCATTTAACCATGCATCAACCGGATTTGAATTAAGCGGAGGGCACAATCAAATTGAACAGTGCAATGCCTGTCATATCAATGCAATTGATGGAGCACAATCGGAATGTATTTCCTGTCATCAGGTACAATACGATAATGCACCTGATCATAAAACACTTAATTTCTCTACTTCTTGTTTAGAATGCCATACTGCTGAAAGTTGGACGGATGCTACATTTGATCATTCCAAAACTAATTTTCCATTGAAAGGGCAACATGTTGGTATCGATTGCGCTAGTTGTCACGAAAACGGGTTTGCTGGAACATCAACAGAATGTAGTGCTTGTCATATTGAGAATTATAATGTTGCTGAACAACCCAATCATAAAGCAGCAGGAATTGAAAAAGGATGTGCAGAATGTCATACAGAGTCTGGCTGGCATCCTTCGTCATTTAATCATGCTTCAACTGGTTTTGGATTAACAGGTGGTCACAGTACTATCGAGCAATGTTCAAGTTGTCATAAAGGAACAACAAAAAATACAAGTTCAGATTGTATAAGCTGCCATCAGGTTCAATACAATAGTGCCAATAATCATGAGGAATTAAATTTCCCAACAGCATGTTTAAATTGTCATACAACTGAATCGTGGTCTGCTACAACTTTTGATCATTCAACAACAAGCTTTCCATTGAATGGCAAGCACATTGAAGTCGATTGTGCTAGCTGTCATGTAACAACTTTAGCAGGTACTTCTAATGAATGTAGCTCGTGTCATATTGAAAATTACAATGCAGCAATGGAGCCCAATCATGGTGCTGCAGGTATCGCAACTGAATGTGTCGATTGCCACAATGCAGAAGGCTGGACTCCTTCAGCATTTGATCATGCAAGCACTGGTTTTGCATTACAGGGGGCGCATTTGAGCATAGAACAATGTTCGAATTGTCACGATGGATCAACTGCAACTGCTAATCCGGCGTGTATTAGTTGCCACCAAAGTCAATACAATGAAGCTCCTGAACATGTTGACCTTGATTTTCCTAAAGAATGTTTGAATTGTCACAACAGCGATAGTTGGGCTAATTCTGTTTTTGATCATTCCATTACGAATTTCCCATTAACCGGATTGCACGTAAATGTTGAATGTTCAAGTTGTCATCAAGATGGTTATAAAGGTACTTCAACACTCTGTAATGCCTGTCATATTGAAAATTATAATAGTGCAGAAATACCCAACCATAAACAGGCCGGAATAGAAAAAACTTGTGAAGAATGCCATTCAACAAATGGATGGAAACCGTCATCGTTTGATCATGACCAAACAGGATTTGAACTTACTGGAGCTCACTTGAATTTAGAGCAATGTTCTAATTGTCATGAAGGAAGTGTAGTAAATGCTAGTTCAGAATGTATAAGCTGTCATCAACAACAATACAATTCGGCACCTGATCATTTGGAACAAAATTATCCTGCCACTTGTACCATGTGCCATAGTACCGAAAATTGGCTTAAAACCAGCTTTGACCATTCACAAACCGGATTTCCATTAACCGGATTGCATGTAGATGTTGACTGTGCGAGTTGTCATAAAAACGGATTCTCTGGAACATCAACAGAATGTAGCAGTTGTCATACCGAACAACATAATACTGCCCAAATGCCCAATCATATAAATGCTGGTATTCCACCGAACTGTGAAGAATGTCATACTTCCTCTGGTTGGAACCCATCGGAATTCGAACACATTTCAACTGGTTTTGAATTAACCGGAGGGCACTTGTTGGTTGAGCAGTGTTCTGATTGCCACAAAGGAACTTTAGTTGGAGCAAATCAGGAATGTATAAGTTGTCATCAAATTCAATACGATTATGCGCCTGGTCATAAACAAAATGCATATCCGCTGGAATGTACCATGTGTCATACCGACAATAATTGGATCGAAACAAATTTTAACCATAACCTAACTGCATTCCCACTTACAGGCCAGCATGTTTCAGTTGATTGCAGTAGTTGTCATACTTCAGGTTTTGCAGGTACATCAACAGATTGCAATAGTTGTCATAATGGGAATTACAACAATGCACAACTTCCCAATCATACAGCTGCAGGAATTCCAACTACTTGCGAGGAATGTCATTCTACTTCAGGTTGGCAGCCTTCCTCTTTTGATCATGTAACAACTGGTTTCACTTTAACAGGTGGGCATTTAAACGTAGAACAATGTTCTGAATGTCACTTAGGAAGTGTTTCCAATGCAAGTGCCGACTGCTTTAGTTGTCACCAAACACAATACAATACTGCTCCCAGCCATGTTCAACAAGGATATCCGCAAGAATGTATCCTATGTCATTCAACCAACAATTGGATTGAAACCAGTTTTAATCATAACCTAACTGCATTCCCACTTACAGGGCAGCATATTTCTGTTGATTGCAGTAGTTGTCATCGCTCAGGATTTGCGGGAACATCAACAGATTGTAATTCTTGTCACAGCGGAAATTACACAACTGCGCAACTTCCCAATCATAGCGCTGCTGGAATACCAACTACTTGTGAGGAATGTCATTCTACCTCAGGTTGGCAGCCTTCCTCTTTCGATCATGTAACAACCGGTTTTACCTTAACGGGAGGGCATTTAAATGTTGATCAGTGTTCTGAATGTCATTTAGGAAGTGTTTCCAATGCAAATGCCGATTGCATAAGTTGTCATCAATCACAATACAATACTGCACCTGATCATTCGCAATTGGGCTATCCAACAACTTGTACGATGTGCCATTCCACGAATAATTGGCTCGAAACCAATTTCAATCATTCACAAACAAGCTTTCCGTTAACAGGTGCTCATACTTCTGCTTCCTGTTCCGATTGTCATAGTAGTGGATTTTCTGGAACATCAATGCAATGTTATAGTTGTCATAGCTCAGATTATAATTCAACCAACGATCCAAATCATGCTGCAGCTCATTTTCCCACTGAATGTCAATCGTGCCACACAACAAGTGCATGGGAGCCTGCAAGCTTTAATCACGATTCACAGTACTTTCCAATATATAGTGGAGAACATAGAGGGGAATGGAATTCGTGTACCGACTGTCATACAAATTCGTCCAATTATTCAATATTTAGTTGCATCGATTGTCATGAACATAACAGAAGCGAAATGGACGATGAACATAGAGATGTAAACGGTTACTCATACCTTAGTAGTGCATGTTACAGTTGTCATCCAAGAGGAGATGATTAAAAAAAGAAACTAGTGAGAAAAATAAAATTAATACTATTGTTTTTGCTGATTGTGTATCAGGGAGTAGGTCAATCACCTCATGGAGAAGATCTTGAGTTTGATTGTGGAGTTTGCCATACATCAGAGAGTTGGAAGCTGGATCCGAATCAGCTTACTTTTGATCATAGTCAAACTGGATTTGCATTGAACGGACAACATAAAAACCTTGAATGTTTAATGTGTCACGAAGATCTGGTTTTGTCAAATGTCAAGAATGATTGCGTCGCTTGTCATACCGATATTCATGAACAAACTTTAGGGAATGATTGTAGGCAATGTCACAGTGAAAATAACTGGTTAATTTTTAATCCGGTTAAGTTGCATCAAAATAGTCGCTTCCCTTTGTTAGGGGTTCATGCTGTTGCTGATTGTGAGCAGTGTCATACATCAGTATCTTTACTGAAATTTGAACCCTTAGGTATTGATTGTTACAATTGTCATCAACAAAATTATACTTCAACCACTCAGCCAAATCATGTTGAAGAAGGGTACTCTACCAATTGTTTAGATTGTCATAGTGCTAAAGCATATGAATGGTCAGCAACTGGTTTTAATCACGATTTTTTTCCGCTTACTCAAGGTCATTTTTCATTGGAGTGTGCACAATGTCATACCGAAAATGTTAATTCGAGTATTTCGGCTGAATGTGTTGAATGCCATTTGGAAGATTTCAATAATGCTGAAAATCCAACGCATGATCGGGATAATTTTTCATTGTCGTGTACTGAATGTCATTCAATTAGTGTCGATTGGCAACCTGCCGATTTTCGTATTCACGATGCCGTTTCATTTCCTGTTTATTCAGGAAAGCATAGAGGGGAATGGAAATCATGTACTGAATGCCATACAAATTCATCTAATTATGCTGTATTTACCTGTATTGATTGTCATGAACACAATCGATCAAAAATGAATAATGAGCATGACGATGAACGTAATTATGTATACGAAAGCAATGCATGTTATGAGTGTCATCCAAGAGGAACAGAAGACGATTAAATAGAAAACACCATGAAAGTTAAGCTAACACTGATTTTATTATTTAGTATTTTCTCTATAGCTTTTGCTCAGGCAGAAAAAGAGGAAATAAAAGGTGTGGTTACCTATATGACTTCGCAGAATGTGTATGTAAAATTTGCTTCTGCAAAAAAAATAAGCGAAGGTGATCAATTGTTTGTTAAAGTTGAGGGTGTATTAAAACCGGTATTACTAGTGAAAAACCGTTCATCGGTTTCATGTGTTGGTAATATCGTTGGTGAGAATTTACTTAAAATTGGTGACCAAATAATTGCTTTCATCGAAAAGGATCCTGAAAAAGTTGAGCCAGATGTTGTGGGGCTTACCGTTGAAAATGCAGTGCAAGATGAGAAAATTCATGAGCAAGATGAAAGTGATAAAGACGGTAAGAAGTTGGAACAAAAAGTACAAGGTCGATTTTTGATTTCCTCTTACTCCAATATTTCAAACCTGGAAACCGATAACAATTATAAGTTCAGGTATACTTTTTCACTTAATGCGGCCAATATTGCCAACTCCCGATTTTCATTTGAAAACTACATTTCGTTTACGCATAAAACAAACAATTGGGATGAGATAAGCACTAATATTTTTAACGGATTGAAAATTTATAGTTTAAATGCCAGCTATCGTTTGGGAGAAAGAACTTCCATAGCTATGGGTAGAAAAATTAATCCTAAAATTTCAAGCATTGGTGCTGTTGATGGGGTTCAGTTTGAGTCTTCTTTTAAAAGCTTTTACTTTGGGGCTGTTGCAGGATATCGTCCTGATTATAGTGATTACAGTTTTAATTTTGACTTGTTGGAATACGGTGCTTTTTTGGGGCATACCTTGAAGTCAAAAACAGGACGAATGCAAACATCGGTAGCCTTATTTGAGCAAACAAATGCTGGGAATACTGATCGTAGATTTGCCTATTTTCAACACGATAATACACTTCTAAAGAATTTTAGTTTCTTTATTTCATCAGAATTAGACTTGTATCGCTTATTGGATGGAGTACCTACAAGCGATTTAATATTAACTAGTTTGTATGCGTCTGTTCGCTATAGGCCAATTCGTGAGTTTTCAATTATGTGTTCATACGATAACCGCCGAAATATTATCTATTATGAAACCTTCAAAAATTATATCGACCAATTAATCCAAGATGCTACCAGGCAAGGGTTTCAAATGCGATTAAATTTTAAACCAATAAAGTACATGTATGCTGGTTTGTCGGGCAGTTATCGAATGCGTGATAATGATACTAGAGCAACTAGAAATGTTAATGGATTTTTAAGCTACAGTAATTTGCCTTGGATAAAAAGTTCGATAACCTTGACAACAAATTTCTTGCAGAATAGTTATTTATCGGGAAGTGTTTATGGTGCCCGATTAACACGCGACTTTATGAAAGGGAAAATGAATGCTGGTTTAAATTATCGCTATGTTAATTACCTTTTTGAGCACAACGAAAATGGATTGTCTCAAAATATTGGAGAAATTGATGTATCGTATCGTTTCAATCGTAAGTTTTCACTTTCATTGAATTATGAAGGTACATTTGAAAATAGTGCAAATTATCACCGAATTTATTTTAATGCAGTAAAACGATTTTAATAATTTTTTAAAAATTAGAATATGAGGCTATCAATTTTTATCTCAGTTTTTTTCCTATTAATTACATCATGTTCACAAAAACCAAAAGTTGAAAAGGAAGTCAATTCAAATGAATTTGCAATGCATAAAGTGTTAATTGAGGATGTGATTCAAACATCAAATTACACTTATTTGAAAGTAAAAGAGAATAGTGATGCTTTTTGGATTGCAGTTATGAAGGATAGTTTTCAGGAGGGGATGGAATTGTTTTATTTTCAAAATAAGGTTACTGTTATGCAAAACTTTCATAGTGAGGAATTGAATCGCAACTTTGATAAAATATTGTTTATAAGTCAGGTATCCGTTGGAGAAGGAACTGCAGCAGTTGTGAAGCAACCCGGCACTATTGTCAGTAAAGCACATAGTGGTAGAAAACAAAGTGATGTTGAAAAAAGTATAAGAATTGAAAAAGCAGAAGGTGGAATTACGATAGCTGAATTGTATTCTAATCCTTTAGAATTTAAAAATAAAACAGTCAGAATTAAAGGTGAGGTTGTAAAAGTGAACAACCAAATAATGGGTCGCAATTGGATTCATATTCAGGATGGAACTAAAAGTGGAAAAGAATTTGATTTAACAATTACAAGTAATGAAGTAGTTGAATTAAATGAATTGATTACTTTCGAAGGAGTAGTTGGCTTGGATAAAGATTTTACCTCGGGTTATTTTAATCCAGTTATTTTGGAAGAAGCACTTGGTGTAAAATAAAATTTGCACACTGTCTCACTAAAATGGGTATTGTTTTGTCCTTATTATAAAAAAAACAGGAAGAAGCAATTCTGGTTAAATTGGAATATCCACGAAGTTCAAGGATTAAAAGAAATCGTTATTGGATTTATTAAGCCGAATTAATCGAATTATAATTTATCTCACAAATAGCTTTTAGGCCAACATTATTTCATAAATCAAATCAGAAAAAAAGCCCAGGAATTTCTCCCAGGCTCTCTTGTTGATTTAGTATTCGGTATTGATTGGTTCTATTTTATTCTTCAGCTTGTTCTGCCGCATAAGCTTTTAGTAATTCATCCTGAACCTCTGACGGTACTTTCTCATAATCACTTAATTCTAGTGTGAAATAACCACGTCCACCAGTCAATGAACTAAGAGATGTTGAGTATCTGTCCATTTCTTTTAATGGAACTTTGGCTGATATTTTCTCAAATCCTTTTTCGCTTCCCATTCCCATGATTAATGCACGACGTCCTTGAAGGTCGCTCATAACATCGCCCATACGGTCGCTAGGAGTGAAGACTTCCAAATTGCAAACAGGTTCCAAAATTTTTGGACTGGCTTTTTTGAATGCTTCACTAAAGGCATGACGTCCAGCTAATTTGAATGAAATTTCATTTGAATCAACTGGGTGCATTTTTCCATCATAAATACATACGCGAATATCACGAGCATACGATCCGGTTAGTGGGCCTTCGTCCATCTTTTCCATAATTCCTTTGAGGATTGCAGGGTGGAAGCGAGCATCAATTGAACCACCAACAATGCAGTTACAGAAAACCAGTTTACCTCCCCAAGGTAATTCGTGTTCCTCGGTTTTCTTAAGGTTAACAACAAGGTCCTTCCCTTCACCAATTTTGAAAACTATTGCGTCAGGCATTCCTTCGGTAAATGGCTCAATAACCATGTGTACTTCACCAAATTGACCAGAACCACCTGATTGTTTTTTATGTCGGTAATCGGCTTGTGCGGCTTTTGTGATTGTTTCGCGGAAAGGAACTCTTGGAGATAATATTTCTATTTGGATTTTATATTCGTTGTCGAAATACCATTTTAATACATTGATATGGTATTCGCTTTGGCCTTCAACGATTAATTGCTTTAATTCTTTTGAATAGTTTACGGTGTAGGATGGATCTTCGTCGCGTAATCGGTGTAGTACTTCGCCAACTTTTTCATCGTCCGATTCGTTAACGGCTTTAATTGCAACAGTTATGAGCGGTTTTGGAAATTCAATAGGAACAAATTGATAGCTTGCTTCTTTTGAACTCAAGGTGTGATTCACTTTGGTATCTTTTAGCTTTACAGTAGCTCCTAAATCTCCTGCAGCCAATTCTGTAACTTTGGATCGTGTTTTTCCTGCAACAGCAAATAATTGAGAAATACGTTCTTTGTTCGATTTGTTTGTATTGATTAAGTCAACACCTTCGGTAATTTTACCCGACATTACTTTGAAATAGGTAACCTCACCAATGTGTGATTCAATACTTGTTTTAAAGACAAACATTGAAGGTTGATCGGTTTCATCAACTTTAGCTTCCTTTCCATTAATTTCTTTGCGAGGAGCTACCTCGTTTGGCGCTGGTACAATGTTAATGATGAACTCGATTAAACGACGTACGCCCATGTCTTTTTTAGCGCAAGTACAGAAAATAGGATATAGGCTATGATCGGTCATCCCCATTTTCATTCCCTGACGCATTTCATTTTCGGTCAGCGTGCCTTTGTCGAAATACAATTCCATCAAGGCTTCGTCGTTTTCTGCTGCTTTTTCAACCAACTCGTTGTGTAATTCATCTGCTTTTTCCTTTTCAGAAGCAGGAATATCTAGAATTTCAGGAGTTCCACCATCGGCACCCCATTCGTACATTTTCATTTTCAATACATCAACCACTTGATTGAAGCCAGTTCCCGCATTTACTGGGTACTGAACAATAGTTGTTGCGCTACCGTAACGGTTTTTTGCTTCGTCAATCATTTGATCGAAGTTTACATTTTCATGATCAAGACCATTGGCAATAAAAACAATTGGAGTATTTGTTTTGTTAGCAACACGCATTGCACTTTCGGTTCCAGCACCAATTCCATCGGCTGCATTTAGAACACATAAAGCCATCTCTACAACATTTAGTGAAGAGGTGATATGTCCCGAGAAGGCTTTCATTCCGGGAGTGTCAATGATATTTATTTTTTTGTTGTTGAATTCAGTGTAAAGGAGAGTAGGAAAAATTGAATTACCATAGTCTTGTTCGATGGTTGTGTAGTCTGAGGCTGTATTTTTATTGGTTACTTCACCTCTTCTGTTTATGATACCACCCTCGAAAAGCATTGCTTCAGCAAGGGTGGTTTTCCCAGCCCCAGCATTACCGATCAATGCTATGTTTCTAATGTCTTCTGTTTTGTAAGTTTTCATACTTATTTGATGTTTTTATTAGTTATAATTTTGTGTCGGTTTTTTAATGCGAACATCAAAATTAGTAATAATTTGGTAACAATCAAGTGTTGTATAGTTAATGCAATTGATTAATGGGTATAAGCTCTGTATCGCCTATGTGACAAGTGTTTTAGAAATGTCAAAATATGTTAAAAGCTTGTTGTATAGTAGTTTTAACTCTTGAGATTCGATCCTATTATTTTTCCTTTCTTACGCAAGAATACTTGAGTTTTTATTCTTCGGTTTTAAATGTATTTTTGTTTACGTAGATTTTTGTTGTATGGCAAGTTTCCCTCATTTTTTTCAACTCGATGCTATGGACTGTGGTCCAACATGCCTTCGTATGCTTGCTAAATTCTATGGCAAAACCTATTCAATTCAAACACTTCGCGAACGAAGTTCAATAACACGCGAAGGAGTTTCGTTATTGGGAATAAGTGATGCTGCCGATTCAATTGGATTTCGGAATGTAGGAGTGAAGCTTTCTTATGAAAAATTACAAAATGAAGTGCCCTTGCCTTGTATTGTTCACTGGAAACAAAAGCATTTTATTGTAGTTTACAAGATTAAGAAAGATACAATATATATTGCCGATCCTGCTAAGGGATTGATAACCTTATCGAAAGAGGATTTTCTAAACGGATGGATCGGAACACGTTCAAACGACCAAGATATGGGGCTTTGTCTGTTGTTGGAACCTACTCCCGCCTTTTTTTCTTTCGATGATGAAAAACCAAATAGAAACTCTTTTCGCTTTTTATTAAGCTATATTAAACCTTACAAGAAATATATAACTCAACTTTTTCTAGGTTTGCTATTAGGAAGCATTTTCTTATTAATTTTTCCCTTCTTAACTCAAGCTGTTGTCGATATTGGTATTAACAACAGCGACATGGGATTTATTTCTTTGGTACTTGTTGCTCAACTTCTTTTGTTTGTTAGTATTACATCGGTTGAAGTGATTCGAAGCTGGATTTTATTGCACCTAAGTACTCGAATTAATATTTCGTTGATATCCGACTTTTTGGTAAAATTAATGAAATTGCCTCTAGGCTTTTTCGATTCGAAATTAATAGGCGATTTATTGCAGCGAATTGGCGATCAGTCTAGGATTGAAAGCTTCCTTACTTCGGCAACTTTGAATATTTTATTCTCTGTTTTTAACCTCATTATTTTCAGTATTGTATTGGTGATTTATTCCTGGCAAGTCTTTCTCGTTTTTCTAATTGGAACCTTGCTATACTTAATCTGGATTCAGCTTTTTATGCGCAAAAGACGAAAGCTCGATTTTATGCGCTTTGAACAGCGTAGTAAAAACCAAAGCAAACTAATCGAATTAATAAATGGCATCCAGGAAATTAAGCTGAACAACTGCGAAAAACAAAAACGATGGGAATGGGAGAGTATTCAAGCCCGTTTGTTTCGAGTTAACTTGAAATCTTTATCCTTAAGTCAAACGCAAGATCAAGGTGCCAATTTTATCATGCGCATGGTTACAATTTTTACTACATTTTTAGCCGCTAAATTTGTTGTTGAAGGTCAGCTTACCTTGGGTGCAATGTTGGCAATTACTTATATTATTGGTCAGCTAAATGGGCCAATAGATCAGTTGCTGGATTTTATGCAAACAGCTCAAGATGCCAAAATTAGCTTGGAACGTTTTGGCGAAATTCACGACAAAGAAGATGAGGAAGTTGCCGGAAGTCATAAAATTACTGAACTCCCATCTGACAAATCAATTTATTTGAAAAACGTTGCTTTTCAATACGAAGGGCCTCGATCTCCATTGGTGCTCAAAAATATAGATCTGGAAATAACACAAGGAAGAACAACTGCAATTGTTGGCTTGAGTGGTAGTGGAAAAACCACTTTAATGAAACTTATCTTGGGGTTTTTTGAACCTGTTGAGGGAGAGGTATCTATTGGAAGTACAAAATTTAAGAATATTTCGGGAAGGTTTTGGCGAAGCAAGTGTGGTGCTGTAATGCAAGACGGTTTTCTTTTTTCTGATACCATTGCCAATAACGTAGCCGTTGGCGATGAATTTATAGATAAAAAACGTTTGTACGAAGCTGTAGACATGGCTTGTATTCGGGAATTTATAGAAGGATTGCCTTTGGGTTACAATACAAAAATTGGACAAGAAGGTATTGGTTTAAGTCAAGGGCAAAAACAGCGTTTATTAATTGCTCGTGCTTTTTATAAACAAGCTGAGTATTTGTTGTTCGACGAAGCAACCAATGCGCTCGATGCTCAAAACGAACGGAAAGTAATTGAAAACATCAAGCAATTTTCGAAAGGTAGAACAGTACTTGTAATTGCTCATCGTTTAAGTACTGTAAAAAATGCCGACCAAATAGTAGTACTTGACCAAGGCGAAATAGTTGAAAAAGGAACACATCAGGAGCTCACCAAATTGAAGGGGAAATACTATCAATTGGTGAAAGAGCAATTGGAATTGGGGAGTTGATTTTTCAAAGATCTTTTTTAAGCAGGTTTATAAACTGAGAATGGAACAAAACAACAACATAGAATTACGAACCGACGAAGTGCGCGACATATTGCAAAAAATGCCGCATTGGACCATTCGTTGGGGAATTAGCATTATTGCTGGTGCTGTAATTTTACTTTTACTGTTTAGTTATCTGTATCGCTATCCCGATTTAATTCGTTCCGAAATTGTTATATCAGCAGCCAATCCACCTGCTGAAATAAAAGCACGTTCTACTGGAAAAATAACCAATTTACTGGTTGCTAATGACGAAGAAGTAGTTGAGGGGCAAACACTGGCTGTGATCGAAAATTCAGCGAGCTTATTGCATATAACTGAGCTCGAATCATATTTAACTAAATTGAAGCCTTACGTTTCAACACTATCAAGCGATGATGAGATTCTATCTCCGAAAACTCTGAATTTGGGCTCAATTCAAACAGTTTTTTCCGAATTGCAAAAACAAATTGCCGATTATAATTACTTCATTCAACAACGGTTTTATGACGAAAGATTAACCGCTATTGATGGTCAGATTGAAATGAAAAAGCAATTATTAGAGCGTTTGGACTTGCAAAAAGGCTTGGAAAACGAACGCTATAAATTAGCAACAAATAGTTATAAACGCGATTCTCAATTGATGAGTAAAAGCATTATTTCGCAAGAAGATTACGACAATTCACAATCAGTATGGTTAAATGCAAGTTTAGCATACGAGGCTGTGCAAAAGGAATCAATGCAAACACAATCTTCGATTTATGAATTGCAGCAGCAAAAAGCAGGTCTTCAATTGGCTTACGACGATGAATTGAAAGCCTATCGCACCAACATTTTAAGAGCCTATGAATTGGTTACTATGCAAGTTCAAAGTTGGTATTTGAATAATGTATTGCTTAGCCCAACAAAAGGTAAAATTAGCTTTAATCGAATCTGGGCAGTTAACCAGAATGTAAATCAAGGTGAAACCGTATTAACGGTGGTTCCAGCGAACCCCGAAGGAATTATTGGGAAAGCCTACGTTTCTGTTCGTGGTGCTGGTAAGGTAAAGCCAGGGCAGCGTGTAAACATTAAGTTGAGCAATTATCCTTACATGGAATACGGAATGTTATTGGGTGAAGTGAAGCGTAAAGCGCCAGTGCCTGTCAATAATTTATATGCCATTGAAATCGGCTTGCCTAATAAACTTACTACCAACTACGGAAACAAGCTAGATATGCAGCAAGAACTCCACGGCAACTGCGAAATCATTACCGAAGATCTGCGCTTAATCCAAAGAGTGGTTTATCCTATTAAAGCATTGATTGAGCGGAATAGGAGGTAGAGTTTATTCTCGACAGTATGGAAGCCGTCGTACTCAGGTTCTTTCGGATTCCTGGTTAAGCGGATTTCAATCCGCTTTTTATATGAAACCTAGCCTGCAAACTGCAATTCACTTAAGGCTGAATACAAACCCGATGTGTCGTCGATTAGTTCTTCGTGTGTGCCTTGCTGAATAATTTGGCCGTTATCTAGAACAATAATCTGATCGGCTTTTCGGATGGTTGCAAGGCGGTGAGCAATTACAATTGATGTACGTCCTTTCATCAGTTTTTCTAATGCCTCTTGAACTAATCGTTCCGATTCTGAATCGAGAGATGAGGTGGCTTCATCTAGCACTAGTATTCTTGGATTTTTCAATACAGCACGTGCAATAGCTAAACGTTGGCGTTGTCCTCCCGATAGTTGAATACCACGTTCACCCACAATACAGTCTAATCCTTCGGGAAACGACTGGATAAAGGTCCAAGCATTGGCTTGTTTGGCAGCTTCAATTATTTCTTCTTCACTAGCACCTAATTTTCCATAAGCAATGTTTTCTCGTATAGTTCCGCCAAACAAAAATACATCTTGTGGTACCACAGCTATTTGCGATCGCAGTTCAGTTAAGGGAATGTCCTTACTTTCTTTGCCGTTGAGCAATAGTTGTCCTTCTTTTAGCTCGTAGTAACGCAGCAAAATATTCACAATAGTTGATTTTCCTGCTCCACTTGGTCCAACTAAAGCAATTAGTTTATTTGAGTCGATGTTGAGCGATAAATTTTTTAACACATCAATATCGGTACGGGTAGGGTAGTGAAATGTTATGTTGTTAAAGGAGATGTTGCCGTTCAATACATTTTCGGGAGCAATTTCTTGTTGAGGGAGAATTTCCTCGGAACGTTCATCCAAAATTTCAAATAGGTTTTCAGTTGCGCCAATGGCTTTTTGAAGTTGAGCATAAACTTCGGCTAAACCGCTAATCATTCCGGCTATAAAAACAGTATACAACACAAAGGAAAACAGTTCACCGGCTGCCATTTTATTTTGTCCAATAAGAATGGTTCCTCGCCATATAACTGAAGCCATTGCACCTGTCATTCCTAAGGTCATAAAAGCTGAAAAACCACCACGGTACAAACCTCCCACAATTCCCGTTTTTGCGACTTCGTTTGTTTTTTTTGTATAACGTTCAATTTCAAAATATTCATTGGCATAGGCTTTAACATTTTGAACCCCCTGCAGTGTTTCTTCAACAATGGTATTGGATTCGGCTATTTGAGCCTGCATTTTTTTGGACAAACTTCGAATGAATTTCCCAAAATACTTTGCGATCAGTACAATTACCGGTACAATTGCCAACATGAATAGCGTGAGCTGAGGAGAAATGAAAAACATAAAAATAAGCGCTCCAATAATAGTTATGGTATTTCTGAGAAAACTAGCTATGGTAGATGTAAGTGTTTCCTCCAAAATAGTAATGTCAGAAGTGATTCGGCTGTTTAATTCACCAACTCTTCTTTTTAGGAAAAAGCCCATGGGGAGTTTTATCAGGTGTGCGTATACACTTTGTCGAATGGCAGCCAATGTTTTTGAGGTAACACGTACAAAAAGGTTGGTTCGCATAAATCCTGCAAAAGCTTGGATCAGTAGCATTCCAGACAGCAATAGCATGACCTTGTTTATCTCTGCCTGTGGCTTCGACTCATTACCAAAATCAACCAATACCCCCAGAAATTTGGGTAGGGCAATGTTGCCTAAACTATTTAGTAAAAGGAAAAATAATCCAATTCCAAATTGTACTCTATAGGGTCTTAAATAGGAGTATATGCGTAAACTTTTCTTGAATGCTTTTTTACTAAACCCTTTTTTCTTCTTCTTTTCGCTCATATATTGTTAGATGACGGATAAGAGCTTTTTATATTTTACAAAAAATGAAGTTTCTTATCTCTTATTTAATGCTCATTTTGTGTTGTTTTTGGTATAACATCGGGTTTCCTTTATTGTTGCGAATTAATGCCTGCAATTAGAAAAGAATGAGAAGTGGAAAGTTGTTTATCGAATGTTTCATTTGTATAAATGCACCTATTTAAATGAAGTACTTTAATTTGGATTTAGATTTGAGAAATTGAAAAGATCAACAAATAATTGCATCATTGAAAAGTTGAACAACAATTGGGTGTTTGAAGTGTTGTCAGTTAGCTTATTCAATCTACTTAATACTATGTAATGAGAATTCCTTCATCATTATTTCGTTTTCCTTTCAAGTTTTCTCTAATCACTAAGAGTCTTATCGGTACTCTATTTTTCTTCTATTTGTTACCAGTAGTAAAGGCTTTGCTCAATCCGATACAATAAGCGGACGTTTGGTAAAAGTCAATAGTGTTTCATTAGGTGTGGGTTCAAACGCTGGGTTTCCAATAGGTATTATTGTAGATAAGTTTATTTCTCCACATTTTTTGCTAGAATTTGGGTTGGGAATAACAGCCGGTGGTTTTGGGGTGAATTATAATTTTACAAATCCTCTGGAGAGGAAGTTTAATTATTATTCTGGCTTTCGATTGTTGTATAACTACGCTGACAATTTACCAATTTTTTGTTTGCCAGTTGGCATTTCCTTTCTAAGCGACAATAATTATCAATTTTCATTTGAGTCGGGACTTATGTATAGTGATAACATTAGTCCAAAACCAAGTCCAATGGTCGGACTAAAGTTCGGCTATCGTTTTGGTGACATGTTGAGGGAGGATTATCGCTATGGAAAAGAGGTGGCAATTTTGGATCGAAGCGATGAAATTCTAACGAATACAAAATCGACATTAAGCCTTTCCCTTGGAGCAACAACTCCTTTTGTTGGCATTGTATATGAACGATTATTATTCCCTCACCTTAGTATTGAGGCAGGTATTGGTCTATTGAGTTTTGGTGCCGGTATGAAGTATTATATTCATCCCTTGGCCTACAATAAGCTGGCCTATCACATTGGTGTTTCGCACTATGCTTTTATCATGCCTTGGCTTGGAGGTTGGAAAACCTATTTCCCAATAGGAGTAAGTTTGCAAAAGGATAAAATAAGAATGAGTCTAGATGCAGGCCCCTCAATTTGGTGGTACAATGGTTCCATAGACATGGTGATGCCAGGTGCTAATTTAAGAATAGGAAAGACGTTTTAGTTTACATCCTTTCGTTCACCACATTATTATAGATCGAGCCAAATTGGTACACAATTCCAATTTGGCCAGATAGTTCAAACGTAGAAGGAAGTTTACGCAGGTCTAATAACAATTCTTCGTCGCTTAATTCGCTTGCTGGCAAGTACAATTGGTTGTTAATACTTTCGTGTTGGAAATTGAGTTCAAGGGATAAACCTTTTGCAATATTTATTGCTGTTCTAATGCCAGTTTCAACGCGGAAGAAATTAAAGTCGGGTATAAAACTATTTCCTTCTAACCATAACTCAAGGGTTCCCCATGTTGCTACTTTTTCCATATCTATTTTAAGGTTCTGACCCCATTTGAATTCCGTGGTTTTTTCAAAAATTGTTGGTGTATAGTATTTGAACCAATTTGGACCAATTGTATACGAAACTGTTAACTGATGTTCGTCTACCTGTTCCCACGTGAAGAAGTTGTATTCAACAATCGGATTTACATTTAAATTGAATGCCGTATTACGATAAGTATTTTGTTGGCTTTCAATAAATATTCCTGCCGACCAGTGTGACGAAATTGCGTACGCCAAACGCGATTCAAAATCCTGTTCCTGATTAAGTGCTTTAATAATTTCATTGCCACTCTCTACAATTTTTACAATACGGGTATCCTGGCGTTGAAATTGATATTCGTTTCTGATTCGCCATTTGGGCGTTATTCGATTGGCATTTAATTCTGTTTCGTATTCATAAATCTGCTTTTGTTCTTCAGCCTGAACTCCACCAGCAAAGCCAATGGAGAAAACCCAATTTTTCCATTTGTCAGGTGCCGTATTCCCCTCAGAACTATTCGTGTTGACATTAATTGCAGCCATGGTTTCAACGTTGTAAACAAGGTCGTATTCATTTGCATAAACAAGCAAGCCTGATTTTAATGATTGTAAAAAGAGCTGTCTTTTTTCTTCATGGCTGGCATTGGCCGAAGTGTAAAGTTGAATTTTGAACGATGGAATGGCGCTTCCATTTAAGGTATTGAAATGAATAAAGTATTGTTCTCCGCCACTACCGGTTGATATTTCGGTTACAATAATATGAACGTTGGCACTGTGGGAGTCGTTAACAAAATCGACCATGGTAATTTGGTTGCGTATGTAATTAAAATCAATCACACGGCCGTTCAGAAATACTTTCTTCTTTAAATGGTTTTCCTGTGATAACGTGGGATTAATTAAAAAAAGTAGAAGCACAATACTTCCAATGATTTTGATTTTATTCATCGCGGTCTTTTCCTGTTAATATAGCTACAGTAATTTAATTATAGCTTCTGCTTTTCGCTCTTTGGCTGAGGCTTCGCTTACAATAATCTCACCTGAAATTATTTCTAGCCCTTTTGCAACATCTTCAGCATTGATGGGTGAATCACATACGAAAAGGAGCGTATCACGACCCAGACCTTCTTTAAATTTCAATACAAGCCCATTGTTCGTTTTTAGCTGGAGTTCTCCTCTAATGGTAAGTAATTCTGAATAGAATAGGTACAGTTTATTACTTTCAAATTTATAGCCTGTAGGTTTAGGACTTTTGGTTCCTTCTGGATTCCAAAGTCCGTCAAAGGTCCATTCAGGATTAATTATATTTGCTTCAACCGGAAGGTTGTCTAACATCCATTCGAAGTTGCCACCTTTACGGGAACATTGGTGAAAATAGTGACGGTCGCCCCAGAAGTAAGGCCGATTTTTCGACGGATCGTCGTAACGGTGAAAATAGATGGGCTTGTCAATCATGGTTTCAGAAAAAGTACAGTTCAGTAAATAAAACTGTGCTTCGTAATGATGACGTCCTAGGTAGTAGCCCTGCACTCCATCGAATGAACAATTCTCCAAAACAAACTTTTGATTTTTATTTTCAGGTGCAGCATGCCAAATAGCGGCTGTTTTTTTCACTTCATAAAATTTACTGTCGCGGATATAACACCAACCCCTAGGACAAACAAAATCAACTGCGCCTTCGAAATAACAATTGGAATGGTAATACATTCCGGTTTTGTAATTCCAAAGCGAAACCGTATCGCCACCTTTGCTTTTTACATTACAGTTTTGAATAATAGTTCGGGTTCCTGTTCCGTAAATAGCAAAAGCATGTGGACCAATTTCGGGTTGTGTATTTTCAATGGTGAGGTTATCCAATATGATATCATCGGCATGGATGTTGATAACTGCAGGACCAATCACATCTTTGTTTTCTACCCAATCGGAACGCAATTGGGAGTATTGAATTATGGTGCTGTCGCGGCTTTCTCCTAGTAAAGTTATATTGTGCTGTTCCAAACGAATCTTTTCGTTGTAAACACCATTTTTTATGAAAATCACATAACGTTGGTATTGGTACATAGGAAGTTTATTTATTGCTTCGCTAAGTGTGGTGAAATCACCCGTTCCATCCTGTGCTACGATTAAGTCGACATGCCTGTTTCCCCAACTACCAATAAAATTGAAAAGCAAAAAACTTAGAAGAATGATGTGTTTCATTTCGTTTCTGATTTATTGGAGTATTACAATTCTTTTTATGAGTTGATTCGTATTTGAATCGGTGAGTTTCAAGATATAAACTCCTTGTTGCATTCTGTCGGTATTTATAGTCATTTGGTTTTCGCCGTGCTTCATTTGAATTTGTTTATTCAATGCAATACGTCCACTAATATCGATAAGTTGAATTGCAAGTAAATCTCTATCTTGTGCATTAAGTGATAGGTTCAGTTGATTGTAAGCTGGGTTTGGATAACATTTTAGTTGTTGTAACGAAAAGTCATTTATACCATCTTTAATTTCGCTAGTGTCGCTTTCTACTGTGCTTTCAAAAATGTTGATTATACCAACTCCTGTATTTTGGATTAACAATGAATCAAGTCCACCGGAATTATCCAGTTCATAAGAATAGGGTAGGTCGTTCCAAAATTCACAATCGGTTTTAGTAATGGAATTCTTAGATTCAAGAGATGTGCCTGTATAGATGTTTCCTGTTGTACAAGCAATTCCAACACCATCGAATTTATTGGTGCTGATACAAGTATTTACATTGTTGAACTGATTGTTTTCAATAAAACCATGTGCACCCTGTCGAAGTGCTATGGCATAATCGTCAATATTGTTGTAATAGTTGTTGTAAATATGTGCAGCTCCCCAACGTAAACTAGGATTGCGTCCGTTCGTATTTTCAAATACATTGTGGTGAATTGTGATTCGCATGTTTTTATCTTCCTCACCCTGAGAAGAGTTGTCGGTATGGCCAATAAGCATGCATTTCATATGGTCGTGCAGGTAATTCCACGAAACTGTTACATAACGCGATCCTTTTTTGATATCGAGCAAACCGTCGTAAGTGTCCACTCCAATTCCTGCACCAATTTTACTGTGCAGTTCGTTGTGGTCGATCCATACATGTTGACATTCTTCCACGCTAAGTGCATCGTTAGGGTAAAATATTTCGTGTATTTTAAGGTTACGAATTATAACATTGTTATAGTCCCAAATGCGAATCCCAACTCCTTTCAATTCTGCTCCATTGTTGCCTCCTAAAATTGAAAGGTTGGCGCCGTGTTTAAACGTTACAACAATTGAAGGTGACGCTTCGAATAAACCGCTTAAAACAATAACTTGTGGTTTTGTTTCTTTTTCTCGACTTTTTGCAAAGCTTTCTAATTCCGAAATTGTAGTTATAAAAGTAGTGTCACCACCTTCACCACCAGTGGTTGTATTATAACCTTCTCCTTCAAGAGTTGCATATCCTTGCATCGAAAAATTAAAATCCTGTGCATAGCAAATTGAGCTAAATACGAGAATAAAAGTAAGGCTTACTATTGACTTCAATTTTATCATTTTATTGTTTTTTAATCTTATATAGAAACTGTTCCATTTGATTAACAGTAGGGGTGAACCATGGTTCGAATAGCCAAAATGGATGCGGTGTATCGGGTATGGTATATACTTCGGAATAAATATTAAGTGAGTCGAGAATCGCAATCATATCGTCACGTCCTGCATGGAATCTTGGCCGTGAACTATTGACAAAAAGAATAGGTGGCATGCTTTCATTTACATGTGTTAAAGCTGACGCTTCGTTCCAATCATTTGTTTTTTCGTATTGGTTTCCTCCAAACCAAAGTGTAGCTGCCGATGGTTTTCCTGGTTTATCGGCTCCTTCGCCCGATTCTGGATGGATGAATGCCAAAACCCCGTCGATATCAATTATTGCTTGAACATTGCTGGAGAATTCAGGATAAAAAGTTGAATCGATAAATAAGCTACTATTATTTGTTGCACCAAGCAATGCGGCTAATTGTCCTCCTGCCGATGTGCCCGATATTATAATTTGATTGGGATCAATATTTAATGCTTCAGCATTTTTATGCATCCAACGAATGGCTGTTTTAATATCGATAACAGCCGCTGGATAAATTGCTTCGGTTGAAAGACGGTATTCTATAGTTGCAGTAACATATCCTTTTTGTGCAAAATGAATGGCCATAGGTGCTTCCATTTCTTTGTTCCCTGACTTCCAGCCACCACCAAAAATAAATAAGATGGCTGGTTTTGGCTTTTGTGTATTTTTTGAAAAATAAATATCGAGATGCATATCACGGCCGCCATAGGATGCGTAAACCAAATCTTTTTTCACATCGATCGTAGCGGGTAAAACAGGAAATACAGGTTTTATAAAAGGATATTTTTTGACTTCTTTTTGATAGGCTGAATTTAGGGTAAAAGAGGTGTCGGTAGGGAAAGATTTAGATTCTTGGCCTATGCAAAACATATAACTAAAAACAAGAAGAATTAACAGCGTCGATTTCATTTTCAAATTTTTTATTTGGCCTTTTTATATTCTGTCATCTCGACGTTAGGAGAGATCCCATCCTATTATAAACAGATCCCTCGTCGCTGCGCTTCCTCGGGATGACAAACTTTTAACAACTGTCATCTTCTCATTATGCTCAAATAAATTTGAGTGAACCCTCGGGATGACATTCTATTTTATTATTTTTTATTCAACTCTGAACCAATCAAAATCTGCGTATCCTGAATCATTTGTGTTTGCTGCTTTTTGTGCAAATATTCCAACTTTGGCTCCAATCCATCGTCCAGCACTTGCTGTGAATTTAGTTCCTATCGCTGTATAAGTGATTCCATCTTCGCTAAATGCGAATTGACATAAACCACCTTTTCTAACTGCAACTTTTAGAAAACAGGTGTTTG
Organism: Prolixibacteraceae bacterium; assembly: GCA_027859005.1. Classification (GTDB taxonomy): domain Bacteria; phylum Bacteroidota; class Bacteroidia; order Bacteroidales; family Prolixibacteraceae; genus Roseimarinus. The sequence goes on from JAQIBQ010000311.1 coordinate 43,033, forward strand.
GATTTATTTCAATCTTATTGATTTTTTTTTCTTTGTTTCCTTTTGACGCTTCGTAGCAAGTATTGAAAGAGATCCACGTTTTTCCCTCTAGTTGTTCAATAGCAATGTAGGCATAATCTTCACCCATAATTAGTAATCCTGCTTTATCTCCTTCCTGCTTTGGAAACAAGGTGAGCTTTGTGATAGCTGAAAATTTTTCTTTCGGGAATTTCTGAAGTAGCAAATTCGGGACGTCCCATAAGTTGGTCCATTCATCGTTAAACAGAACGGTATTCAATCGGAGGTATCCTAATTCCGATGTAAAATACCATTCGGGTTTAGGGCTTGCATGCCATTGCCATTGTAAGCCTAATTTATTTGAATTGAATTCGTCGGAAGTAGTGATTTGCTGATGAGTTTGAACTGATGCTGTTTTCGGTTTATTATAGGAATGAACTGGCTCTCCAATTCCATCGTTATTTACATCAATTCCAATTTGAGGCCAGTTATTTTTCCATTGCATGGGTTGCAAATGCACAATTCTACCGTAAGCATCTTTATCCTGAAAATGAATAAACCACGATTCACCTGAATCTAATTCAACATAGCCGCCTTGATGGGGACCGTTAATATTTGTATTGCCTTGATGAAGTACAACTTTTTCTTCATAAGGGCCATAAATATTTTTGCTTCGTAATACGGTTTGCCAACCTGGTTTTACGCCTCCAGCTGGCGCAAAAATGTAGTAATAATCGTTTCGTTTATACAACTTGGGTCCTTCAATGGTTGGATGATTTTCATGACCATCGAAAACTAAGCTTGCCTGAGGATTTATGCTTAATCCATCGGGACTCATTTCGTTGATTACTAAAATGCTTTTGATTCCTGCCCTGCTTCCTGCAAAGGCATGTACCAGATATGCTTTACCATTTTCATCCCATAATGGACACGGGTCTATCCAGCCTTTGGCTTCGTGTACCAAGTGAGGTTTACTCCAAGGTCCTTTAGCTTTTTTAGCCTTTACCATGAAAATGCCTAAGTCGGGGTCACCCCAATAAATATAGAATTCATTATTGTGGTATCGAATAGCAGGTGCCCATACTCCATTTCCATGTTGAGGCCGCTCGAACATCTCATTGTACAATTCGGGTAGGGCATAGGTGATAATCTCCCAGTTAACGAGGTCGGTAGAATGAAGTATTGGTAAACCTGGAACACAATTGAAACTTGAAGCGGTTAGGTAGAAATCGTTCCCAACTTTGCAGACGTCAGGATCGGAATAATCGGCATGAAGTATTGGGTTGGTGTAGGTTTCATTGTCGTTATCGGCATTCCAAACCCCATTGTTCCTGTTTTGAGAATAGCTTATGTTTGCCAATGAAAGTAGAACAAGAACCATAGTTGCTAAATGGTAAATAGTTTTAGCTTTATTTGATTTCTTTTTAGCCATAATCTTGCAAATTACGTAGAGCTCAAAGTCCCCTAGAAGGGATCAGGGGTTCTTGTTTTTTAAATACATTGCGAACTCAAGTTCTTGTTTTTTAACCTCATCAACAAAAAGCCCTGCAATAGCAATTGCTCCTTGCTCTGAAAAATGGGTGTTGTCTATTTTTCCTTCAGGGTATTTTTCATAAATACCAGCTGGAATTTGCAGGAATAACGGCAACGATTCTTTTTCACCTAAGTCTGACACTAAGTCCCAACTCTTTTTATGCATATCAATAAAAGGAATGTTCATTTCCGATGCAATTTCTTCAACAATTTTTGGATATTCTCCATGTGTTTCAACCAATACGCCATCTTTAAATTTACGGCGAATGACTGGTGTACATAAAATAGGCTTTGCCCCTTTGTTCTGGGTGTCTTTTACAAATTTAGTAAGGTTGTATCGGTATTCAACGGGTGTTGCATAGCGCTCGGTTTTAGAGATGCTTCCGTCGTTATGGCCAAATTGGATTACAACAAAATCTCCTTTTTTTAACTTGCTTTGTACCGAGTCCCAGCGAGCTTCGTATAAAAAAGATCGAGTACTACGTCCGTTACGCGAATGGTTGTCAATTACAAAACTTGTATCGAAGAAAGTGGGAAGCAATTGTCCCCATCCTCTTTCAGGGTAGTCTAAGTCAGGCTTATTGGCCATGGTTGAATCGCCAATCAAAAACATAACAGGTTGAGATTTTTGACAGGAAAAGGCAGTTACTGAAATCAGTATCAATAGCCAGGCTTTGATATTATTCTTTGCTTGTGAATTCATTTGTATATAGTTGTCTGTTTATTCTGATCACTAAGTTAATAACTGAAATATTTATATTTACAGAATTACTACTTGTTGCACAAACTGTTCAGGTATACTTCAAGGTTGGTGAAATTTTTTTGAATAGTGTAGGCTGGTCCATCGCTTGATTCAGATGGATTTAGATTATGCAAGGTCTCCCAACTATCAGCCATTCCATCTTGGTCGCTATCATGTATTGTTTGTTTGCTTGATAAGTCGGGCCAATTGCCTACTTGCTCTTGAGAATTAATAATGCCAAAGTTGCCGTAGGTGAATGTTCCGTTTTTAACTTCTTGAATTATACGCAGGTCAACTGTATCGCGATGTTGTGATACGCCTGCCTCTGAAAGTACCTTACTATAGGCTTCAGTGGCCAACTCTATTTTGTAATCACTTATTTGAAAGGGGTATTCTGTCAGAAATACTGGAGTTTTGTCGTCTTTCTGTTTTATTGACAAATGATTATTCTTTGTAAGCGCTTGCTTTCCTTCAATAATATTGTTCTGAAAATAGTAAGCACTAAATGGTTCGTAAGGTTCAAGTATTGCACGGCTCGATTTTTTTCCTGTTGCTGGCCCTGCTTTGAAATAATTTTGGCTTAAAGCATAGGTGCCACCTTCGCCACCGTAAACGCATTTCATTTCCCAATTATAAACGACATTATTTATGATCTCAGCTTTTTCTAATTCCGGTTGTTTGTGATATCTGCTTCCTTGTAGTCGAGGATTGCGGCTAATGTGATGTGCTAATAAATTATGATGGAAGGTAGCTTTTTTCCCACCCCAGATACCACCGTAACCGTGTTCGCCCTTGTGATGAGCAGAGTTGTTAAGACTTTCGGATATTATACACCATTGTAAAGTGAAGTTGGTATTGTCGTAGCACGAACAGGTTTCGTCGGTACTCCAACTCATGCTGCAATGATCGATAATTACATTTGTACTTCGTTTTACAGTTAATGCATCGGTTTCGTCGTGTTTGATATCACCAGGCCGAAAGCGGATGTAGCGAATAACAATGTTATCGGCTTCGATATCGAGCCCATACCCTGCAATACAAATGCCCATGCCAGGAGCCGACTGACCTGCTAACGTGAAATTTCCTTCTTCTACCTTTAAATCAGTTTCTAGAATAATTGTTCCTGCAATTGAAAAGAGAATCGTTCTTATCCCTTTAACTTCATTCAATGCATATCTCAGACTTCCTTCTCCTGAATCGTTTATGTTGGTAACATAAACTACTTTTCCACCACGCCCTCCAGTAGTGTATTTGCCGCAGCCTTCGGCACCTGGGAAAGCTATTGGGTTAGTACTGTATGCGTTGAAGGCAAAAAAAAAGAATAAAAATAGTAGTTTAAATTTCATATGCAGTTTTTGTTTAACGATCAAGCTCAAGTGCGGCCATAATAAACGGAGCAACTCCTTTTGTGTCGTTCACTACTACTTTTTCAGTGATGTAGTAGTTATAGCTACCATCACGGTATGGATTTCCACCTAGGCCGCAACCGCCACAAATATTCTTGAATAGCAGATTGCCGTTTTCATCGGTATCAATCAAGTTCTTTACAATAGAACTGAATTTATCATTGGCAATGGTTTTGTATTTGCTGTCGATATATCCTTTGTTGGCAGCTTTAGCCATGGCGTAGGTATACATGCTGGATCCAGATCCTTCTAAATAATTTCCTTCTCTGCCTCCTTGGTCAAGTACCTGATACCACAAGCCAGTTTCGATGTCTGCTACTTTCAAAAGTGCATCAATTTCACTTTGAAGAATGTTTATCAATTGTGCTCTGTCTGCATGGTTTTCAGGTAGGAAATCTAGAATATCAACTATTGCCATAACATACCAACCTATTGCACGACTCCAAAAGTGTGGTGAGAGTCCTGTTTCTGGATCACTCCAGCGTTGTTCTCGACTTTCATCCCATGCATGATACAATAATCCTGTAGTGGGATCTTTTGTCTTTTCATAAATTAGTGTTACTTGATGTGTAACTACATCGAACCACTGGGGCTGGTTGTACTCTTTTGCGTATTGTGCTAAAAAAGGAGAGCCCATGTAAATGCCGTCGAGCCACATTTGATTTGGATAAACTTTCTTGTGCCAAAAACCACCTGATTTTGTTTTGGGATGGCTTTCCATTTGTGTTACGAAATGTTGAATGGCTTTGTTGTATTTTTCTTCTCCAGTGCGTTTGTACAGTGTAAACAAACTTTTAGCTGGATTAATTCTATCGATATTGTATTCTTCAATCTTGTACTTATTTACAGTTCCATCATCAGCAATGAAATAGTCGAAGTAGGTTTTCATATAATCAGAATATTTCTGATCAACAACACCTAGTTTGTCGATAGTCATCGCCAACATTGCAACATCGTAGCTCCATTTGATGTTTTTCTGTCCGTTAAAATAGATTAGACTATCGTATTCATTCATTACGGAATTAGCCATTTTAACCGACCATTTTAACTCTGTATTCTTAGCAGAAGTTGTTTTTGATTCTACTTTACATCCATATGAAAAAAGTAGAAGTATAAATAGAGGTAGTATTATTCTCATAGTCTGTTTTTTTTATCAAATTTGAAAGTAATCAAAAATAGTATCAATTCTTTTATGCTATGGGTATCAAATTATTTATTCTTAGGTTTCATTTCGATTGATTTGTAAATATTCAAACGAACTATTTATCGTTTTCTTTTAATAAAAAAAGCAAGCATTCTATCTAAAAGCATACTAATAAGTGGCTTAAGAAGAATGTTGCTTGTTTAAATTAAAAAGACTGATATTTATAGTTGCTCTTTAAACTTATCAAAAAGAAACAAGCCCCTTTTACCAGTATGATAGATGGGGCTTGTAATTGAAACTATCAATAACCGGGATTTTGAGCAAAGTCTTTGTTTTGATTAAGGTCGATAGCAGACTGAGGAATAGGTCTCAGAATTTTTTTACCGCCATCACCATTAAAGAAACTTGCTTCTACATCTTTATTGTACATGTCGCAACGTTCTATTAAGGTTCCTGTACGTTTAAGGTCAAACCAACGGTGGTATTCACCTGCTAACTCAAGAGCACGTTCATCTAAAATAGTATTGATATTTATTGACGAAACTGAAATGTCAGTTCCTTCTTTAGCTGCACGACGTCGTACTTCGTTAAGTCGATCTAAAGCTTTACCATTATCACCTGATTTTAAATAAGCTTCTGCAGCAATCAAGTATGTTTCACCCAAACGAGCAATAATCAAATCGCGGGTACTAACCATACCAGTAGTAGAGAAAGCTGATGTTGGATCGTCAAATTTCTTAATCGCTGGATGCATGTAATCGGTAGCTGAGTTTTTCGAAGCTTCCCATGTTTCGTATTTGTAAACAATTGTTTCGTTACGGTTACTCGGATCAGCATCTCTCCATGCTTTAATATCGGCATCGGAACTTGCCCATTTTGGGGCGTAGTAGTAATCAACTAAAGTGGCTGATAAGTCAGCTACGTTATAATAATCGTAGTAATTGTCGTATATGTTCAACATCATGGTTGCCTCTAAACGACTATCGTTTTCGGTAAACAAATCGAAGAAATACATGGTAGGACACAAATTGTATGAACGCCAAGGAGCCATGCCTGCAACATCGGAGCCACCCATGTAAGGGCCAAAATAACTTGACTGTGATTGACCCAAATTTTCAGGGTCGGTTGCAATAGAAACTGCATCGTATTGAACTGAAAAAAGTACTTCTTCGTTTTGTTCGTTTCCTGGTGTCCATAATTCTTCAAATGAAAGATTCAACGATTGTCCGGCAATTGCTGCATCGGCATATGAGGCTGCTTTTGAAAAATCGTCGTTTGAAGCAAATGATTCGTATCCACGTGTTAGGTGGATTTTAGCTAAGAAATGCTGAACGGCTCTTTTCGTAATGTGACCATCAAAAGCTGCATCGTTAACCATTCCGAGTGCTTCAGTCATTTCGGGAACTAAATACGCATATATTTCTTCGGCACTATTTCTTTCAAATGAAAGAACTGGACTTGAAATGAAATCCGTTACCAACGAAACCCCACCATAAGTTTGAACTAATAAGAAATAGCTCCATGCTCTAATGGCTTTTATTTCACCTATACGAGCATCTAAATTGGCATTGTCTTCGGTTAATTCAGCATAATGCAATGCCATGTTACAGGTCTGAATTGCATTGTAGCATACGTCGTAAAGTACACCTGCTTCAACTTCCGATGGAGTTAAAAAGCGGTATTCGCTTAGACCTACAGGTTGTGACTGACGGCCTTCGACATACATATCGGTACCCGCACAAAATAACCAAGGAGCTCCTCCATAAATGGTTCTTAATTCAGAATAAGTTGCATTTACTAATGCATTGAAACCATCTTCGGTTGCGTAGAATGTTTCGGCATTAATATCCGATTTGTTTTCTTCTGTAAGGAAATCTTCACACGCAGTGAAAAGTAGCCCCAGAATTCCTATGATTAAAAATATTTTCTTCATATTATTTTCTTCGTTTTAGGTTTAGAATTTAAGATTTACACCAAATTGGTAGGTAATTGAACTCACTCCACCTTCAGCTAAGCTTGCACCAGCCCATTCAGGATCCCATCCTTCGTAGCTTGTAAATACAAACGGATTTATTACGTTCAAATAAATTCTGCAGCTTTTAATATTTGCTGTGCTTAACACTTTTTGGTCGAATGAATATCCAAGCGTTATGTTTTTCACTTTTGCAAATGATGCATCTTTAATGTAACCAACTTTATCGTTTCTCCAGTAAGTACCTGCATTACGAGGTTGTGGATAAGTGTTTGATACTTTTGGTCCATTTGGAGCGGTAGCAGGGTTTTGTGGTACATACCAGCTGTCGATATTCAGTTTTTGACGGCCACGGTCACGTACGTCGGCAAAGTTGGCATGGAAACCACTGTTAACCAATACGCCTTGGTTGGTAAACAGTGAAACTGCAAAGTCGAAGTTTTTGTATTCTACTTGAGTTGAAATGCTTCCTGTCCAGTCGGGCATTGGTGAACCTTGAATAATACGATCTTCTTCAGGAGTAATTCCTTTTTCACCAAAGTCTTTTACTTTTGCTTGTCCTTCGGTTTGACCATACTCCGCAGCTTCCGTAGCTTCGTTGGCTTGCCAGATTCCATCAAACTCGTAGTTGTAAATTACATCTACTGGTTGACCAATAAACCATAGATTACCTACGTCATCGTCAGTTCCACCATAAATTTCAACAATTTTGTTATTGTTTTTTGCAAAAGTAACATTCGCATTCCATTTCAGATCTTTCTTATCAATGATAACGCCTGTTAAAGCAAGTTCAATACCTTTATTGCTAACAGAACCCACATTAGCCGTTAAGCTACTCCAGCCTGCTTCTAAAGGTAGTTTTTGGGTCATTAATAATTCTTTCGAAAGTTTGTCATAAACATCAACAGAACCCGATAAACGGTTGTTGAATAAACCAAAGTCTAAACCAATGTTCATTTCACGAGTGCGTTCCCAAGTGAGTAGGTCGTTAGCCACTTGGCTAAAAGTGAATCCGTTAGACAAAGCTCCAAAATAATCGTAGAATGCTAAGTTGTTTGCAAATTTTTGTGTTTGGTAAGGATCGATTGCATTGTTTCCGGTGTAACCAAAACTTACTCGCGCTTTCAAGTTTGAAATAGTTTCCATGTCTTCCATGAAATCTTCTTCAGTAACTCTCCATGCAACGGCTCCCGATGGGAAAGCATTCCATTTGTTGCCTTCTGATAGTTTTGATGATCCATCCCAACGATTTGAAACGGTCAATAAATATTTATCTTGGAATGAATAATTGGCACGTAGAACATACGATAACATGGTTTGTTTCGAATAAGTTGAACCAACACTATTAACAGTACCTGCTGAACCCACATTGTAGATTCCTGAATCGAAAGGTAAATTCTTTACACTAATTGACGATGATTCATTTTTATTTGAATACACACTGTACAAAGCCATGGCATTAAGGTTGTGATCACCAAAACTTTTATCAAAATTAATTTGATTGTCCCAAGTATAGTTCATGCTTGAAGAATTCTTCAATTTTGCAAGAGGTTGATTATCATTTGAAGAACCTTCGTTGGTCAAAACACCCCATGTTTGTCCGTTATTTGTATTGAAAACGCCATATGATAAGGTTGTTTTCATAGAAATATACTCAACAGGTTTATATTCAAGAAACGTATTGCCTACAACATTGTATGTTTTTGTTGCATCACTAGAATTTGCAATTTGAAGTAATGGATTATAAGTACTTGTTTTATTTATTACTTGTGTTCCGTCAGCTAATTTGAATTTACCAGGCTGAGCATATAATTCACCAAATTCGTCGTAAGGAGAAAGAAGTGGATTTAAGCGAAAAGCCTCTTGCATTGCAATGCTACTTCCATCTTCTTGTTCAATCATTGAAAAGTTAATGTTAGTACCTGCCGATAATTTCTCTGTAATTTGTTGGTTGATACTCGCTTTCACTGAGTATTTATCAATTGATTCTTGGTCAATTAAGCCTTCTTCGCTTTGGTAACCAATACCAAAAACATAAGAAGTATTTGCGCTAGAACCTGATACATTGATATAATGGTTTTGTTGAGTACCATCTTTAAGTACCAAATCATACCAGTCGTAATATTCACCATTGGCAGCACGTTCGAAAAGTAAGTCGTTTGAACCTTTGCCACTTAAACCTGAATCATAAGCTGTCATCCAATCGGCTTCAGTATCGCCTGATGTGGTTGCAACATAGGCATCCTGATGGTAATCCCACCATTTGTCGCCACTCATCATTTTTGGTAAACGAGCCGCTGTTTTAATGCCATAATATCCATCGTATGAAACTGATGTGCCACCTTTGGCATCTGAACCACTCTTGGTAGTAACTATTACAACACCATTTGTTCCGCGTGAACCATAAATGGCTGTTGATGAAGCATCTTTTAAAATGTCGATGCGCGAAATGTCTTGTGGGTTAAGAAAGTCAATATTGTTAGTTGGAACACCATCAACAACGAACAGGGGTGATTTCTTATCACTATTCAAGGTATTTACACCTCTGATATTGATGTCAAAACCGCCACCAATTCTTCCATTATTCGATGTAATTTGAACACCAGCCATTTGTCCTTGCATGGCTTCTAATGCAGATGTTGAACCTCTTTCAACAAGAGCATCGGAGCCTAAACTTCCAACAGAACCAGTTATGTCCCGCTTTTTAATTGTACCGTATCCAATTGCAACTACTTCATCGAGTTGAAGTAAATCTTCCTTCAATTGCACATTGATAGTTGATTGGTTGCCAGCAACTATTTCTTGACTGGTAAAGCCCATGAATGAATAAACCAGTACGGTTTTGTTGCTGATATTAGCACTAATAGTGTATGTACCATCAATTTGAGATACAGTACCTGTTGTTGTTCCTTTAACTACAATATTAACACCCGGTAACTGTTCGCCTTCGGTACTTGTAATTTTTCCTGTTATTTGCCTGTCCTGTTGGGCAGAAACAAACAGATTGGTTAAAACCAAAATGCTTGCCAGGAGTAACTTGTAAATGTTTCTTTTCATAGAAAAAAATTTAGTTATAGTTATTAAAGATGTTAGATTAAATGCGTTTATATCGGTTGTTTATAAAAGCCTTTTACTGGAACTATTTTCAATTATCGAAAGTATTTCAAAGTGTTAATGTAAAAGGTTGGTAAACTGTTTGAAAATGAGGGGTGAATTATCTTTTATGTGGCGTGTGGTATTTGTAATACGCAGATATATAGTCGAATACAGCTGTGTGGATTTTGTTGTAAATACCAATTTGTCACCAAAGAAGTGATAATTTACCTACTTTTGGAAGAACCTAAACTTATTTAAAAATCATGCTTGAATTGAACTTGAAATGTAACAAGTGGACAATACTTATTATTGCGTTGTTATCATTTTGTTTATCCGGATTTTCTGCTGAAATCGAACGGTTTGAGCATTATACATCCGATGAAGGTTTGTCGCAAAATACAATAACGAGTATACATTGCGATAACAATGGTTTTATGTGGTTTGGAACCATGAATGGTTTAAACCGATTCGATGGGTACAATTTTAAAGTTTATCAGAATTCAGAAAGGACTCCTGATATTTTAACAAACAACCGAGTAATTTCAATTTGGGAAG
>JAQIBQ010000343.1 GCA_027859005.1 Prolixibacteraceae bacterium
TTTAAAGCCTCTGGATCGATTTTTACTCCTGTTTTTTCCATTTCAACAAGAACCGGAATTAGCGGCATTTCAATCTTAAAGAATAAATCTTCCAACTCATTTTCTTTCAACTCAGCTTCCAGTTTAGTTTTTAAACGTAATGTTAAGTCTGAATCTTCACAGGCATATTCAACCAGCTTATCGACCTCAACCGATCGCATTGTACGTTGGTTGCGTCCTTTCTTTCCAATAAGATCTTCGGTGCGAACTTTCTTGTAATTCAAATACACCTCACACAAATAATCTAAGTTGTGCCTATAATCGGGTTGAATAAGGTAGTGGGCAATCATTGTATCAAATATTTCGCCTTGAACTTTTATACCATACTGTGCCAACATTAGCATGTCAAATTTGATATTCTGACCAACTTTTTGAATTTGTTTATCTGCAAATATTAGCGCAAATTCATCAACAATTTTTGTAGCTGCAGATCTTTCTTGTGGAAGCAATACGCAATAACCTTCGTTCGGTTTTATGGAAAACGAGAGACACACTAATTCAGCGGAATGAGGATCTAAGCCTGTTGTTTCCGTGTCGAAACAGAAGGACTTTGAAACTGCCAATTCAGCTCTTAATGATGCTCTTTGCATCTCTGTTTCAACCTTTATGTAATTGTGTTTAACACTTTCAATTGTATCGAACGTTTGCTCTACAGGAGCTGTATCAAAAAGTGTATTACCAAAAAGCGAACCTTGCGAATTATCTGTTGGCACGTCATTAGGAACAGAAGAGCTCCCAAGTTTTGCCACGTGCGACCGAAATTCAAGCTCTTGATAAATAGATAAGAGCTTATCTTTATTTGACTCAACTCGTTTCATTTCTTGAAAGTCGATTTCAACAGGTACATTATCGTCGATTATTACAAGTTTCCGAGATAAGTATACTTGCTCTTTAAAGTTTTCGAGGTTTTCTTTTTGTTTTCCCTTTAGTTCGTTGATATTTTCATAAACGCCATCTATACTTTTATAGTTCGCAATTAATTTCATTGCTGTTTTAGGTCCTATCCCTGGGCATCCAGGAATATTGTCGGCATTATCACCCATTAAACCCAACACATCAATTACCTGTAATGGGTCATCCACCATGAAATTTTCTTTCACATCATCAATCCCCCATACAATTGCTTTTTCACCACCTTTTGCAGGCTTATACATTAATATATTTTCCGAAACTAATTGAGTATAATCCTTATCAGGAGTCATCATGTATGTTTTGAATCCTTCCGCTTCTGCTTTTTTAGCAATAGTTCCAATTACATCATCGGCTTCGTATCCTAATTTTTCAAGAATAGGAATGTTATTTGCCCGAATAAGATCTCTGATAATTGGAATTGCAAGTCTTATATCTTCAGGCATTGCTTCGCGGTTGGCTTTGTATTCTTTAAACATCTCGTGACGAAAGGTATCGCCATGAACATCAAAAACGACTGCTATATGAGAAGGATTTTCAGAAGATAATATCTGATCAAGTGTATTCGTAAAACCTAAAACAGCGGAAGTATTTAGTCCTTTTGAATTAAACCTAGGATTACGGATAAAGGCAAAATATGACCTATAAATCAAGGCATAGGCATCCAATAAGAAAAGTTTTTTTTCAATAGTAGTTTCTGATACCATAAGAATTAATTGTCAGATGAGTCCCACTCGGCACTGGAACTAGTAGTTTCGTATAATTTTACATTTTTTAATTCAACACCTTCGGGTAGTAGTGGTTTAATTTTATTTACAATCCAAATAACCAAATTTTCACAAGTTGGTTGGAAGTCAAAAACAAAATGTCGTTCATACATTTCGTTCAATTCAAGTAACTTCGAATGAGGAGCTTTTTCATTAATCACCAAAGAATGATCTAACTGATCAACAATATCGTATTTCACAATTCGCTTTAGATCACCAAAATCAATCACCATTCCGTTTTTTTGGTCATCGGAATCGTTACAGGGAACACCCATCACAGTTACATATAATTTATAGGTGTGTCCGTGAATATTTTTACACAAACCGTCGTAATTCCAAAGGGCATGAGCCATTTCGAAATCATAAAATTTCGTTACTCTTATTTTTGTCATGGATAAATTTATTGATAACATTTAAGGATAATGTTTATAACAACAATAAGCTTTATAAAATGTTAACCAAATGAAGTGAAAAGTTTATTTCGATTAATCTTCGCAAGCACAGCTTTTCATGCAATCGATAATTTGCCCCAAAACTATATGTTTGAGATAGTAAAATGTATTTTTCCCATCTCTTTTTGAACACAATACTCCCTTATCTTTTAAAATACCTAGATGGTGCGAAGTGGTTGATTGTTCGATACCCAAACGCTCGTGAATTTGAGTAACAGTCATTTTTTCGCCATTCTTGAGGAAATGCAAAATTGATATTCTAATTGGGTGAGCCATTGCTTTTAACATTCCGGTGGCTTTGTCAAGTTGTTCTCCTTGAAAGTCTGATCCTAACATGATAATCTGGTTTAGTCAGACAAATTTAATAATTCTAACATAGAATTCACTTAAATATCAAACCAATACAATATTTAAAATAGCTTTAGATTATTTTATTGAATTGAAATTTTTTAATTGTGCCAAGTGCATACCATGCAATAATATTTTTTACTTTTGGTCTTTCACAAAAAATAGATGTCGACATTAAATAAAATAAGGACTCCTGTTGCAAACGAGCTTCAAAATTTTGAACGTTTTTTTAAAGAAAACATACGTTCAGATATTGCATTGTTAAATCTCATAACAAACTATGTTATAAGAAGTAAAGGAAAACAAATTCGCCCTTTATTTGTATTCCTCTCTGCAAAAATGCACGGTGAAATCAATAGAAGTACTTTTTTAGCTGCAACCTCAATTGAACTACTACATTCAGCCACTTTGGTTCACGACGATGTGATAGACGAATCGTTAGAACGAAGAGGTAAGCTTTCAATTAATGCATTATGGAAAAATAAAATTGCTATTTTAATTGGTGATTTTTTATTATCAAAAGGGCTTTTAATCGCAACAAAAGAAAAAGAATACGAAACTCTTGATATTATTTCTCATGCTGTACAAGAAACAATTGAGGGTGAACTTCTACAAAGTGAAAGAAGTCGTAAATTAGATATTACAGAGGAATCTTATTTTGAGATAATTTCTAAAAAAACAGCATCGCTGATAGGTTCTAGTCTTGCTGTTGGAACTCATTCAGTTAATAAAAACGAAGATATAATTAAA
>JAQIBQ010000351.1 GCA_027859005.1 Prolixibacteraceae bacterium
TCATTTTACTGTTTCTTGAACTGTTGAAACAACTTTCGGTTTTCCAAGTTTTTCACCTTTTCTAATTCTAAAAATCTATTTAGTAGAAACTTGGTTGGGAGTTTTAGTTAAAATGCAGATTTTCTTGTATGCTTTTCAAATTTTAAAGCAAATTCGATATATGATTCAATATCAGTTTTACTTACATCAAAAATCAACTCCCTATAATCTTCAAAATACTTTAAATCAGATAGGTGTTTTTCAACTGATAGGAATTTTTTTTCATTTCTATCCAATTCTCAACTGTTGCACGTCAATAATGAACAAATACGACTAATTTAATTCAGGTATAATTCTATAGGCTGTTTTTAACATTCCAAGTCTACTTATTAAATTATAATTTAATTTAGAAATCCACGTTCTATGAGCCTAGTTAGAGATGCTTTGCAGCATATTGCTTTTCATTTTTAGATTAATGATTTTTGCTATAAAATGTATGTCTTTTTTATTCAGTATAGCGCGTCTTTAAGCAATTCATTCACTCTGGGCTTATCTCAATGCCACACCCTCTGTGTGCGGATTTTTACTAAATAATTATTTTGAAAACTCTCAGTTTAAAATTAATAATTATATGGAATATAACTACTTTTATTGAAATTTATTGAACATAAAGTATGGTTAAGAATTATCCTATCCAAATAATTGCAGTTGATCTAGATGGAACTCTTTTGAACAATAAGAAACTGATATCTGATACTGACTTGAACACTTTAAAACAACTAAGTGAAAAGAGAATAATTAGGGTTATCGCAACAGGCAGAAGTCTACATAAGGTAAAAGAAGTTTTATCTGAAAAATTGCCAATCGATTATGTTGTATTCTCGTCGGGTGCAGGTATTTACGATTGGAAAAATAAAAAATTGCTACAACATGAAAGTTTTTCTTCTTCAACAACTCAAGAACTATTAAATCACTTACTAGAAGGAGATTATAATTTCTTCATCTATAAAGCTATTCCTAACAATAATTTGTTTTTTTACCACTATGGAGCCGAAAATTGTTCTGAGTTTAACAATTATTTAGAACGTCACAAGGGTGATTATTTGCCTTTAGTAAATAATAAAACATTTGCAGATACTGGCCAAATACTTGTTGTAATAAAGAATAGTGAAACATTATTCGAAAGACTTAAAAATGAAATTTTGCTTGCCTCAAAAAATATTCGGGTTATTCGGTCAACCTCTCCTGTAAATGAGGAATACATTTGGCTCGAAATTTTTCCAGATACTGTTTCAAAAGGTCATGGTATAAAATGGTTGTGCGATTATTTGAAAATTAGTAGCGAAAATACGATTGGAATTGGGAACGATTATAACGATGTTGATATGTTTGATTTTGTAGCTCAACCATTTGTTCTCTCCAATGGAATTGAACTATTAAAAGATAAATACAAAACGGTATCTGCAAGTAATGAAAATAGTGGTTTTTCGTCAGTGGTAAAGCTCCTAATTGATGGGTTTCAATAATTTTTCTGCGTCCAAAAGTTGTTCTGGTTTTCCTAAGTCGAGCCAATATTCAGAGTCATCAACAAAACCTAAGATTTTATTTGTTTTTGCTAAACGTAAGTACAATTCAATGACCGAAAATTTTCCTTTTTCGGTAATATGCTTAAAAATAGAAGATGAAATTACTTGAATTCCACTGAAAGCATAAGCTTGTGAATCAATAAATTCTATTTTTGAAATTTTTTCTTCACCCGAATCAATATTTTTCCATCCGGTTAATTGTTGTGAATCTGAAAATAGTAAATACCTGCTAGTTTTTCTATTGCGAAGGACTAAGGTAGCCATTGCATTATTGGTTATATGAAAGTCAATTACTTCTTTCAAATTTACAGAACTTATAACGTCAACGTTAAAAGCAATAAATGCATCAGTATTTGAGAAAAAATCTTGCGTTTTTACTAATCCGCCTCCTGTGTCTAGCAGAACATGTCGTTCATCTGAAATAAAAATAGGTACATCGAAGTGAGTGGCGCAAAGGTAATCTATTATTTGCTCTCCAAAATGATGAACATTAACTATTATCTCACTAACTCCAGTTTCAATTAATTTATTTATTGCGTGCCATAACAAAGGTTTTCCAGCCAATTGGACCAACGCTTTGGGGCAGTTATTTGTGTGTGGCTTAAGTCGTGTGCCTAAACCTGCGGCAAAGATTATCGCTTTCATTTATGAAATATTTATAGCGCTTATTTTATGTTTAAAATATCAGTATTGTTCGCTAAAATTATATCTCGTCCCTAAGGGACTTAAATTTAATATTGTATTTTACTTTCTATCAACATTTTGTCCCGATGGGACAGTTCCGCAAGGAACTAAATATTGGAAGAAAATGAAAGTAACCCCAGTAACCTAGAGTTCCGTTAGGAACGTAATAAATTCAATAAGATCAACGCATGTAATAAAATTTAACCGGATACTAATGTTAAAAAATAAATATTGAAAATAAAAAAAGACAGCATAAACTGTCTTTTTAGATAATATACAATATCAAATTTTAATCTTCACTTTGTGTTCCCAATTTAAAGAAGGTTATTACTTTTTTCAATTTATCGGCTAATTCAGATAGATCTTGTGATGAAATGGCCATGTTTTCAGAGCTAAATGCATTCTGTTGTGCAATGTTGTTCAATTGCTGAATTGCGTTGTTGATCTGATTTATACCAGCCTCTTGTTCGTTACTTGCGATTTTAATTCCTTGGATTAATTCAGCTGTTTTTTCAATTTCGGGTACAATGTTGTTTAATTTAATACCAGCCTCATCCGAAGCGATTACTGTTTCGCGCGAAACTTTATTAATTAACTCTGCAGCTTGTTTACTACTGTCGGCCAATTTTTTTACTTCAGAAGCAACTACTGCAAATCCACGACCGTGTTCTCCTGCACGAGCTGCTTCAACGGCTGCATTCAATGCTAAAATATTGGTTTGGAAAGCTAAATCGCCAATAAAACCAACACGCTCAATAATTGAATTTAACGATCTAGATGCAAGCTCAGTAGCTTTATTTCCATCCTTAATTCCGTCAACACTTGCCATTGCAATTGCTTCGGTTTCGTTTGCATTTTCAGCATTCTGTAAGAAATTTGCATGCAATTCTTGAATTGAACTAGATATTTCTTCGGTGGTAGCTGCCTGATCTGTAGCTGTTTCGCTAAGTTCAGTGGCATTTGTATTCATTTTCTGACTGGCATTAAAAATATTTTCAATTCCACCAGAAATTTCTTCGACAATAAACTTCAATTGATTATTCATTCTGTTTAAAGCTGTCATTAACTGACCAATCTCGTCTTTTCGACTTACTTCACGCTGACGGTGTAGAATACCATTTGAAATGTTCTGAGCTATTTTCAAACCTACTTTAATCGATTTTGTAATAGATGATGAAATAAAATAACCCAATACTAAACCTATTATTAAAATAATAACCATAATAACAGTTAAAGAGAATTTAGACCCAGTAATAATGTCGTTGGTAGTCTCTGTCATCTCAGTTATTTGATCTACGCCAACATCAGCTAAGGCCATTATTTCAACTTTCAATAATTCCTCCAAGTCATTTCTTTTCAATTCAAGTGTTCGAGCTTTTTGATATTGGCTTATAAGTAGATTAGCATTTTTTGAAATAACTCTTTCTTTAGATGCAGATCTAACGTTAATACTACCCGCATTACGTCTTGCTTTATCAAAATAAGTTTTAGCGACTTCTAGATTGTTCGGTTTCCGTTGATTGACGGCCGAAATTAAGTGATAAGCTCCAGCATTAATATTATTTTCAACTGCAGTACCTGAAGCTGATTTCTGTAATGAAGAAATATCTTCATTTATCTTTTGAAGTAAAATTTCATTAGAATTAACAGCCATTTCGTATTGTGACAGTAGTGATTTATAGGTTGAAACAGAAACCTTAATAGCAGAAAGTTTTTTGATATTCAATGTTGATTCTTCTGAATTCTTACCAATTCTTATTAATTCATCAAGAGAATGTGAAAATTTATCAAGATATTGATTGGCTCGTCCTAAATAATAACTATCACGTAAATGGTCGTAGGCTTGAACATTAACTAGAATTTCTCTCCAATCTTTATCAGCTCTTACTGATTCGTTTACCGAGGGTAAGGATTCGTTGGCCAAATACTTCGTTTCGTTTTGAATTTTACCCATATTCGATAATGCAATCAAACCTGTAATTGCTGATAGGAATATTAGTAACCCAAAGCCTATACCTATTTTAAGACCGATTTTTAAATCGTTCCATTTTCTAATTAATAGCATTTCTTTTTCTTTATTAGATTTCCCACTTTGTCCCATAGTCTTCAATTTTCATTGAATAAATATATATTTTTATAACATAACAATGAGGTAAATAGTTAGATTTTTTATAATAATGAAGATAAGACTAAAGTAGAGTTTTTATTAAAAATTAAAGCATAATTATAAAATTTTATAACATA
>JAQIBQ010000457.1 GCA_027859005.1 Prolixibacteraceae bacterium
CTATTATTGGGGTGCTTTGTGGTCGAATGATCGTCCCGGGTTCTGAAAGGTCAACACATTACTGGTTGCAAAATCTCAGCGCATTGGGCGAACTGATCGATTTTGATTTTTGAATATTATTTCTACATTTGTTGTCAACAATTAAGTATATATGAAAAATTTACTAATCATATCTATTCTAAATCTTATCGTCCTCGTGGTGGTAGTCATTTCGATGAAGTGAGAATGGAGCTATGATATAGTATATTTTAAACAAAATATTAGTAGGCCATTCTCCAACAGAGGATGGTTTTTTTTATAAAAGGAAATTGAGATGATAAAACTTAGAAGTGCAACAACAACACAAGGCAGAAAAATGGCCGGAGCCCGTGCACTATGGCGTGCAAACGGAATGAAAGAAGAACAATTCGACAAACCTATAATTGCCATTGTGAATTCATTTACACAAATGGTTCCGGGTCATGCACATCTGCATAACATTGGTCAGATGCTGAAAAAACGCATTGAAGCTAAAGGCTGTTTTGCTGCTGAGTTTAACACGATTGCTATCGACGATGGTATTGCCATGGGGCACAGTGGTATGTTGTACTCTCTTCCTTCGCGCGATTTAATTGCCGATAGTGTTGAATACATGTGCAACGGTCATCAGGTTGATGCTATGATATGCATTTCAAACTGTGATAAAATTACTCCCGGAATGTTAATGGCTGCTATGCGTTTGAATATTCCTGCTGTTTTTGTTTCGGGTGGACCAATGGAAGCCGGTAAGGTTGATGACAATAAATACGATTTGGTTGATGCTATGGTTTTGGCTGTTGACGATAAGGTTTCGGAAGAAGAAATTTTAAAAGTTGAACAAAATGCTTGTCCTACTTGTGGGTCATGTTCGGGTTTGTTTACTGCCAATTCGATGAATAGTTTAGCCGAAGCCATTGGTTTAGCTTTACCAGGTAACGGTTCTGTTTTAGCAACTCATGCTCAGCGTTTGGATTTATTTAACGAAGGAGCTGACCTGATTGTAAAAATTACTGAAGATTATTATTTCAACAACAACGATACTGTACTACCTCGTTCAATAGCTACTCGTGCAGCATTTATGAATGCCATGACTTTAGACATTGGTATGGGTGGAAGTACCAACACCATTCTTCACTTGTTGGCCATTGCCCACGAAGCAGGTGTTGAATTTAATATGAACGACATTGACGAACTTTCTCGTCGTGTTCCAAACATTTGTAAAGTAGCTCCAAGTTCTAATTACCACATGGAAGATGTAAATCGTGCCGGTGGTATCCTTGGGATTCTTGGGGAACTCGACCGTGGAGGTCTACTTGATACCGCAACACACCGGGTTGATATGATGACCCTAAAAGAGGCTTTGGATGTGAACGACATTATGCGTTCCACCGTAACTGAAAAAGCAAAAAAACGCTATTTATCGGCACCTGGAAATCGCACTAATTTGGTGATGGGATCGCAGGAAAGTTATTATACTGAATTAGATACCGACCGCACCAAGGGATGTATTCATAGTGTAGCCGAAGCTCATAGTAAAGAAGGAGGACTCGCCGTTTTATTTGGCAACATTGCCAAGGACGGCTGTATTGTCAAGACAGCAGGTGTTGATTCCTCTGTTTTCCAGTTTAGCGGCAAAGCTAAAGTTTTCCATTCACAAGAGTCTTCTTGTAATGGAATCCTTGGAGACGAAGTACAAGCTGGTGATGTCGTTTTTATTTTATATGAAGGACCTAAAGGAGGACCAGGTATGCAAGAGATGTTGTATCCAACTTCCTACATAAAATCGATGGGCTTAGGTAAGGCTTGTGCTTTGGTAACCGATGGCCGTTTTTCAGGTGGAACTTCAGGTTTGTCAATCGGACACGTTTCGCCTGAAGCAGCAGCTGGTGGCGAAATTGGTTTAATCAGAAATGGAGATCCTATTGAAATCGATATTCCAGCACGTAAAATAAATGTATTGATAAGCGACGAAGAAATGGAGAAACGCCGTGCTGAAGAAGTGGATAAAGGCAACGATGCTTTTAAACCCAAGCGCGAGCGTGAAGTAAGCAAAGCATTACAAGCTTATGCAAGCATGGTGACTTCGGCCGACAAAGGCGCTATTCGTGAATTATAAATTTACAATGAACTGTTGTTGCAAATAGTTTCTTGAGTAGTATAAGTTTTATTAAAAATAGAATTACAAAAAAGTAGAAAAAAATCGATGAAC
>JAQIBQ010000458.1 GCA_027859005.1 Prolixibacteraceae bacterium
TCCAATTATACTTAAAGTTAAACTTCAATCTTTTTCACAAGAAATCTTGGAAAACGAATCAAACGATAGTTTGTATTTCGACTATTGATCTTTTGATAATTTGAGGTTTTCAAATTGAATTTTCTTTCTTCCTTCTCGTTGTTCAATTTTATCCCATGTTTGAGCACAGGTTATTCCTTGTGTTTTTAAGTTTATATTTGCTCCAACATGTGTATTCGGGAATTCATGACTCTTCTTAAATATTACCTGTATAGCAAGTCCAAAGAATGCTAATCCCAATAAAACTATAACTACAAGTACTACAGTTAAAATATCCATCTCTCTTTCAGTTTTATATCAGTATGCAAATCTATATATTTCCACGGGCTTTATCGCATTTCCGATAGAACTTTAACAATAATTCAAGATTAGAAGGTGTTTTTTTTAACCTGGGTTCGATTAAATGGCTAAGTCTTTCACACTCTGAGAGTAAATTTAACTTTGAAAATCCATTTGTTTTAGCAAAATTTAACCACTTCAATAACTTAAAAGCATTGAAAATATGGAAAAAACGTATTTGAAAAATAGAATAATTACTACAATTAGCAATGAGTGATTTAAGCTCTTCTAAAAAACCCGATTCTTTAACGTATTTCTGTAGAACTAAATTGCTTGAAATATTACTGAGAGTAAGATCGGACCCTAAGCAATAATAACGGTTTAAGTTGGAAAAAAAATCGTTAAGTACAACAAGCGCTGAAAGTGGATAACAATAATTCAAGTCATTGCTTCCTTCCTGATGCTTTTTGAGCGCTGGTCCAGTTCCAAATGGAACTCTATCAGATAAACGAGACGATGGGAATACACTGGTACTATTTATTTCTCCTACTTTACCCAGAGGCATTAGTTTATGTAGAAAATAGAAATCTTCACCAGCTTTTCTCCTGTTCATTCCACCCTGTGCAACATATGCACTAGCTCTTACGGCAAATGCTGAACCAACGGTATATATCGAATGGGGAAAATTGCAATATTCCAACGCATTTTTATAATAACGCATGTACAATTCGTACAATAATATACCTTCAATCTGGGCGTTGTTTTCTATCCGATGTTCAAAATAGACTGTTGCAGCAACCGATTTTGGATGAGTTTCAAAATAAGATTGTGTTTCACAAAAGTAATTGGCTTCAACGGTAGTATCGGCATCGAGTGATAGAATGATTCCGTTTTTGTTGTTGGTTTTATTAAAATGCGAAATTACCCAGTCCATTCCAATTTTACGAGCCCAACCCACTCCTGCATGTTTTTCAGGTAAGCTTTCTACATAAATTGAGTGAATTGTTAGCCATTCGGGCGATTGATTTTTTAGCTTGTCAATTTCAACAAGTGTTCTTTTGTTTTGCACTTTTATTTCAATTGAAGTTTTCTCCGAATCGTTTACAACCACTACTACGCCAATTTGGTTTTGGGGTTCTTGACAATTGAATAATGAATGAAAAGTTTCGTTCAAGTTAAATTCGTTGAAGCAAGGTATTACAACCCAAAACTCAATTTTAGGGAATTCCTCAGGAGCTACGAATAAAAAGTCTCCAAAGTTTTTTTCGAGGTACTTGTTGGCAAAACTCATTGAGGTGAAGTTACTGATAGGAAGTGCTGATCACAAATAAAAAAACCGTAAGCTAAGTGGCTCACGGTTTAAGATTGTGTATATAGTGGTATTTATTTAGCTTTTTTGTATCTGCTGTTTAAGCCTTCAACAATATCTTTACTAATGTTGAATTGCTGAGCACCAACAATAATGCTTCCGCTATTACTGAATATATAGGTGTAGTTGTGTTGTTTGTTATATTCTTTTACATAGTTTACAATACTGTCGACCAATTGAACATTGATTTTTTGTTCCATTTCGCTCAGTTTGTTTGATAATTCGTAGTCCATGCGTTTCATTTCTTGCTCTTCGCCTAGAATTCTATCACGTTCTTTAATTGCACGATCTTCGGTTAAGAAACCACCACGTTGTACCTTTTCTTGAAAAGCAACCGCTTGTTGTTCTAGCGCTGTTCTCTTTTTAGTGAACTCAGCATTATACTGTTGTTGTTTTTCCATAAAATCGGCATTTAAATCAATTGCTAATTGATAGTTCACCAAAACAGAATCGGTTAAAACGTATGCAATTTTTAAATCGCCATTATTTACTTGAACAGTTGAATTACTATTTGATTCTACTTTATCTGCTTTAACTGTAAAATTTAAAACAAATAAAACTAGTACGCCTATTAGCGATACAATACTAAGTATAAGAGGTAATTTCTTCATTTTATAATTGATTTTTGAACAAAGCAAAGATACTTTTTCTGTTGAGTTTTGAAAATCTAACATCCAATTTGTACTAAACAAAAGATTTGGTCCAAATAAATGCTAAAAATCATGAGTATTGCCTGATAATCATCATTCATTCCATTTCGTTCTTGTGCTAAATTTAAAACAGTTTCAAAGTAAAACATTTTTATTCATAAATTATGTTTAATAAAATTATAGCAAATTCATTACCGCTAATGCCAAAGAAATTTGTTTGGTTGTTTTCAAAACGATATATAGCCGGTGAAACAATTGACGAAAATATAGCCATTTCTAAGAAGTTGAATAATAGTGGCATTCTAGTTACAGTTGATCTGTTAGGAGAATTCATTCATACCATAGACGAAGCTGAAATAAATAAGAATGAATATTTAGGCATTGTTCGAAGATTTACACGCGAAAAAATCTTAGGTAATTTTTCAATAAAACCCACAAGTTTTGGTTTGTTAATCGATGCTGAAAAGTGTTACGAATTTGTTCGTGAGGTAATTGTCGAGGCTGCAAAACAAAATAATTTTGTACGTATCGACATGGAAGACTCTACTTGTACATCAATTGAAATTGCACTATTTGAACGATTGAAAACAGAGTTTCCTACTAATGTTGGGATTGTTTTTCAGTCATACTTGAAAAGAACTTTTTCCGATATCGAGAACTTAGTTGTACGAACACATAAACCCGAATCTTCATTAAACATTCGTTTGTGTAAAGGAATATATGTTGAACCTCCTGAATTGGCCTATACCAATTTCCATGAAGTAAGGCACCACTTTTTGAAAGATCTTGAACTAATGTTTCAACAGGGAGTGTATGTAGGCATTGCAACACACGATCAGTTTTTGGTGAAGGAGGCTTTTGAGCTAATTAATAAATATAAGG
This sequence comes from Prolixibacteraceae bacterium, assembly GCA_027859005.1. Taxonomy (GTDB): domain Bacteria; phylum Bacteroidota; class Bacteroidia; order Bacteroidales; family Prolixibacteraceae; genus Roseimarinus. The sequence goes on from JAQIBQ010000458.1 coordinate 3,220, forward strand.
TAGCGAAAGACAAGTATGAATTTCAGATGCTTTACGGGGTAACACCTTCTTTGCGCGATTCTATTGTTGCCGATGGACATAAAATGAGGATTTACGTACCCTACGGCAAAGATTGGTTTGGCTATTGCTCTCGCAGAATTAAAGAAAACCCCAAAATGGTTACCGATATTGTAAAAGCGGTGTTCATTAAAGGATAATGAATTCTAAACATTTATAGAAAAAGGTAAAATTGATTTCCATTTCGATCCAATCAATTGGCCAGATCGAAGTTACACCATTTTAATCTGTCTATTTTATGCTGTATGAATTCAATACTTCCACAAAATATTTCTCTTGCGATTCAATCACATGAGCTGGAGCCGTAAGTTTCAAAAAGTAGGGGCCTTCATTCGATGGAACGATAGCAGCCAAAGTACCATAATTTGGAGTTTCGGAAAAATCTTGTGCCATTGGGAAAGCTTTCAGCTTATAAGTGCCTATAATTTTCACACCGGTCACTTCATTCTGATTGGGCGATAATTCGGTGTAAGATTCTTGTTGACTAAATTGACCTTTCCAACGTTCGATATTGGCTTTTACCATGTTGTTATTATTGCCAAAATACGATACCACAACTTCATATTCAGGAAATTCTTTCACCTTAAATTGAGCAACTCTCATACTGTTCGATGCCGCTTCTTCTTCCCACGAATTTGGAATTTGCAAGGTGAAATTGGCCAAACTATAATTACCTGTAGCCTTGAGTTCTGTTTTTACGGCTGCTACTATCTTGGCATCTTTAGGTACTTTGTTTGAGCTACAAGCGGCTAATATTGAAACTGCGACTACTAAAATATATGCTTTCTTCATTCTTCTATTTTTATTATTCAAATAGAAAACAAGCAACTAAAACTTCTGTTCACAGAAAGGAACCGTTCTTTTTTTGAGAGAACGGTTCCTTCTTTTTAACAGATCGCTTCTCCCGATAAAAATCGGGATCGCGATGACGTGCTTATTTTCGTGTCATTTCGACCTAAAGGGAGAAATCTCATCATAATGGAGCATTGAATTCTAATTGAACAGATTTTTCGTCGCTTCGCTTCCCTCAAATCGAAGATCAACGGAGTTAAATGACAATTTTCAGTTTTGCTATTACGCTTTATTTTCTTCTTCCATTGAAGAAGAATAGCCGGCGTATAACTTCAAATCATAAATAATTTGCATTTGGTATCACTTAATCCGAAACGAAAATCTGGCTCCTTTGCCTAAACTTGATTCCACCTTAATTTTTGTATTGACTAGTTGTGCATGTTCCTTACAAATGCTTAATCCTATTCCAACACCCTTTATCATGGAATTCAGTTGGTGAAAGGGTTCAAAAATTTCGTCGTGGTACTGAAAGTCAATTCCAATACCACTGTCTTGAACATAGAAATCGTAGGCATTCTTTTTAAAGTTGTAATTGCAGCCAAATTCAATTTCTCCTGAACTGGTATATTTAATGGCGTTCGATAACAAACGTTCAATAATTTGCTTAATTAAACTTTTATCACTCTTCAACACTGCGTTGCTTTCACCTAAATCAACGTGTAGGTTTAATCTAAGTTCTGGTTTTAAGCTTCTCGAATGTTCGAGGTAAATATTGCCAAGAAGATCCTTCGCATTAAATCCAGTCGTGTTTGAAACTCTGTTTCCCGATTCAATTTGCGATATTTCCATGATGTCGCTTATAATCGAAAGCAAATAATTGCTGTTCTCTTTTATTTCCGATTTTAGTTCTTTTTTAGTTTCATCGTCTAAGTCTTCTTCCAATACAAAATTAGAAAAACCGATGATCGCATTCATGGGAGTTCTTATTTCGTGACTCATATTGGCCAGAAATACTGACTTTAGTTTAGACGCTTTTTCAGCTTTCTCGCGCGTGTCAATTAGTTCGTTTTCGTATTTCTTTTGTTTGGAGATGTTGCGTACTACCGCATAAATAAATTCTCCTTGATCGTCGAAATAACTGAGGTTCATTTCGCACGGATAAGTTGATCCGTCGCGTTTGTATTGAATCGATTCAATTCGTATGTTTTTCTTCTTTTTTAGCTTTTCAAATAGGATGTGTAGGTTTTCGAGTCGATGTAAGAGATTAAACTTTTCGATGTGAGCTCCTTTTAACTCACTTATACTTAACCCTAGATTTTTAGAAGCCGAAGCACTAGCATATGCAACATTCCACGATTTATCAAACAGCCAAAATTCGTCGGTCGACTGATTCATGGCAAATTGTATTCTTTTTAGTTCATCTTCTTTTTCAATAAGTTCTGAGATATTGGTGCGCATATCCAAAATATGGGTAACTTCTCCCAACTCATTTAACACAGGTTGGGCAGTCATTTCACAAATTTCTCCAGTTGGAAACGATTTGATCCGTTTTTCTGTTTTTTTACTTTGCAAGGCTTTCTCTACCAAACATCCGTCGCATACCGATTCTAATCCAAAGCAAGCCTCATGGCAGCGTTTGCCTATTACAACTTCATTCTTAACTCCGTAAAGAGATAAAAATAATTTATTTACCCTTAAAATTTCAAAATCGGGCGTTACAAGGGCTAATGACTGAGGAAGAGAATTAAAAATTAAATCGAGTTGTTGGTTCCTTTCTACAACTTCTTGTTGCAGTTTTTTGAAAGTTACACTTTCTGCACTCATGGCTAAGGTTTTAATGGGTTACTAAAAAAATGATTGTTTGCAAATACCATTTTGGGCATCTGATTAAGCCGTGTGTGTTGATGTGTTCAAAAAAAGTAATTACAAATGACAATATGATGCTATTATGGCCTTAATAATGTCAAATTAACATTAAAATAAAAACAAAGAGAGAAATAAGGCATGTGCGGGAGTTTGCTCGTTTTAAACGAGTATTAAGGATTGTTCGTGCAATGCATAAAATTAATTTAGGACAGAATTAATTTATTGAAACTTATATCCATTCTAGTAGCATGATTACGTTTTGAGTAAGGTTTTTTTTACTCAAATTTCATACTTAATTGTTCATCCCAAATCAATTCATTCAGGGGCCGTTTGGGTACATGATGAACTCCTTCGGCATCGCGCCAGTAGTTGAAATTATTTCCTACCATTTCTTCCAGAACCACTTCTTCGATAGGTTGTCCCAATACAATCACATTTATAATTTCGAATTGATCGGGAATGGACAGAAGTTCTTTAAGTTTGGCCTTGTTGATTGAACGAAAAATGCAACCTCCAAATTCGGCCTCAACTGCTCCCAGTAAAATGCTTTGAGCGGCAATTCCATCGTCGCAAAAAAACTGATTTGAAATTTGTGTATCTAGAATCTGAATAATATAAGCCGATGGGCGTTCCCCCTCAATTGGGCCATCCCAGTTTGTGAGCGCTGCAGCCCAGCTTAGTGTCGAGAATATTTTTTCATTCTTCACTTTCTCATTCGAAATGATGTACTTAATGGGTTGCGCATTTTGTCCCGATGCCGAAAGGCGGGCTAGGTCGATCCAGTTGTTTAATTCTTTAGTACTTATGGTGGCCGACTGATTAAAGCGTCGGTAGCTCCGATTCTTGGTAATTAGGTCCTTTAACATTATGTGTTGATTTTATAGGGGAAAGGTTAAAAAAATAAGGATTGGGGGACGGTTAAAAAAAATTTGACCAACGATAACCTGCAATAGTAGATGTTTCCCAATCCTTACATACCTAAAAACGAGGCTTATCTTGAAATATTGTAGCGTATTGAAAATGATTACTTAAAAATTGTTAAATACTATAACAAGTCACTGGCCAATTCGGCTAGGAAGCTTCGCTCACCTTTAACCAAATTTACATGAGCAAACAATTCTTGTCCTTTCATCCTGTCTGATAAATAGGCCAATCCATTTGATTGCTGATCGAGATAGGGCGAATCGATTTGATGTAGGTCGCCTGTGAAAACTATTTTTGTTCCTTCGCCTGCACGAGTTATTATTGTTTTAATTTCGTGGGGAGTAAGGTTTTGTGCTTCATCAACAATAAAGTACGAATTGGATAAACTACGTCCACGAATGTAAGCCAAAGCGGCAATTGTCAAACGTCCTTCTTTTACCATTTCTTCTATGCGGGTATTCTCAACACTTCTGGGGTTGTGGCAGTGTTTGATTACGCTTAGGTTATCGAAAAGAGGTTGCATATATGGGCGAATTTTATCGTCGGCATCGCCAGGTAAAAATCCAATATCGCGGTTGCTAAGTGCAACAATTGGTCGGGCTAATAATATTTGTTCGTACAATTGGTTTTGGGCCAAAGCAGCTGCTAACGCTAATAATGTTTTGCCAGTCCCAGCCTTTCCTGTAACAGCAACCAGCTTTATCTCTGGATTTAGTAGCGCATTAATTAAAAAAGTTTGTTCGGCATTTCGGGGTTTAATGCCATAGGCCGAATGCTTGTCTACTCGTTCGTAGCGTTTTGCAGCAGCATCGTATCGTACCAAGGCTGAAGCATTATTTCCTTTAAAAATGAAGTAATCGTTAGCCATGGGCTGATTCTCTGGATTTAATTCTTCCAGCGCTAAATATCTGTCTTCGTAGAGTTTTGCAATAATCGAATCGTCGTAATTGGTTTTTATGGTTACGCCTTTATTGAAAATTTCGGGGTTGGTTACTTTATCGTTTTTATAATCTTCCGAATCAATTCCCAACGACTTTGCCTTCATCCGAAGGTTAATGTCTTTCGTAATTAATATTACCTTCTGTTCTTTGTGTTCTTTTATTAGAAATTCAGTAATGGCTAGTATCCGGTGATCGGCAATGTCTTCACGAAAAGACACTTTTATTTTTTCAGAGAATGGACGACCAGTTTCAATTCTCAACTTCCCTTTGTTGGGGCCAAGCGATAAACCACCGTTGAATAAATCATCTTTAACTAAATCGTCTAACAAGCGAACAAATTCACGAGCCTGAAAATTCAATTGATCACTTCCTCGCTTAAATTTATCTAACTCTTCGAGAACAATTATTGGAAGAACAACATCGTTTTCCTCAAAATTATATATGCACTGGTGGTCGTGTAAAATTACATTTGTGTCTATTACAAAAATTTTAGAGCGCTTGTGTGTCATTTTAAAAATTTTTCGGGTTCTTTGCAGAACGTAGAACATAAATTGTGTTGGTTAAATTTAAGAAAAAAAGAGCCAAAAGGTTTTATATCTGGCTTTCATTTAAAGGAACTTTGTAACATAAAATTGTTAATAAATAAATGGATTACAACGCAACATTAGAATATTTATACAAGCAATTGCCCATGTATCAGCGCTCAGGTGTAGTGGCTTATAAAAATAATTTAGACAATACATTAGCTCTTGATGAGCAATTTAATCATCCACATAAGAATTTTAAATCGATTCATGTGGCAGGTACAAATGGCAAGGGATCGGTTGCACATATGTTGGCTTCTATTTTACAAAGTGAAGGTTTTAAAGTTGGTTTGTATACTTCGCCTCATCTAAAAGATTACCGCGAACGTATTCGTGTAAATGGTGAAATGATTTCTGAAAATGCAGTTACTGATTTTGTAAGTCGGTTTCAAGAATTAAATAAAAATGAAGAAATAAAGCCTTCATTTTTTGAATTGTCGGTTACGATGGCTTTCGATTATTTTTCTAGTCAGGAAATTGATATTGCAGTTGTGGAAGTTGGTTTAGGAGGAAGGTTAGATTCAACAAACGTAATAACTCCTGAAGTTTCAGTTATTACCAACATAAGTCTCGATCATACGAACCTTTTAGGGAATTCATTGTCGTTAATAGCAGCTGAAAAAGCCGGCATTATCAAACCCAATGTTACCGTGGTTATTGGTGAAACCGATTCAGAAACCGCTCCCGTATTCATTCAAAAAGCAGAACAAGAAAAAGCGGCTATCGTTTTTGCCGATCAAAAATATAGCAGTTCGAAAAAGAATAATTTAACTTTTTCAATTGAAGCGAATGGGATAGTTTTGTACTCCGAAATAGACTTAGAGCTGAAGGGGAATTATCAACAACGGAATCTTATTACGTGTATTGCAGTTATAGATCAGCTTATTAAACAGGGATTTTCGATCTCGGAAAATTCAATATGTGATGGACTGAAAGATATTAGTTTCAATACTGGTTTGGCTGGACGGTGGCAACAAATTGGGCAGTTTCCAAAAATAATTTGTGATACCGGGCACAACGAGTCAGGAATAGAATTAATTACGAACCAACTTAAAGTTGAAAATTACAAAAATCTTCACATTGTGTTTGGTACCGTAAACGACAAGAATATAGAAGGAATTTTAAGATTGCTTCCTTCTGATGCTTTGTATTATTTTACACAAGCCAAAATAGATCGGGCAATGGATGCGAACATTTTGAATCAACTTGCTGTTAAATTTAAGCTAAAAGGAAATGCATATTTTTCGGTTACTGAGGCATTGGAGAAAGCTAAGTCGAATGCAGGCAGCAATGATCTGATATTTGTTGGAGGAAGTACTTTTGTTGTAGCCGAAGTGATTTAAAAGTAAGTATTTAATGAAACTAACAATAAACCCCTTATTTCAATTAATAGCACAAGGCGAACATCAGCAGCAAGATTTCAAATATTGCATTAACGATTCGCGCAAAATTGCTAAATCGTTAGTTGCTTTTGCCAATACCGATGGAGGTCGTCTCCTTGTTGGAGTAAAAGATAACGGTAAAATTGCAGGAGTTAAATCGGAGGAAGAGTTTTATATGGTTGAGGCTGCCGCAAAAATTTATAGTCGTCCTGTAATCGATTTTGAAGTGCAACAATGGGATGTAGATGGAAAAACCGTACTTGAAATTGATATAAAATCAAGTCTGAATCGTCCTCATTATGCCGAAAATGACGAGAAGAAATGGATGGCTTATATTCGACGGAATGATGAAAACATACTAGCCAATACCGTATTGTTAAAAGCGTGGGAGTTGAATAAGAATGAAAAAGGATTGCTTTTCAAATACGATGAACCCAAACGCAAATTGGTAAACTATTTGAAGGAAAAAGGTGAGATAACGCTAAGCAAATTTTCAAAAGTAGCTCAAATTAAACGGTTTGAGGCTGAAGATATTCTGGCAGAATTTTTGGATATGAAATGCATTACCATCGAATTAGAGAAAACACCCGTTTGTTATTCATTGAATAATGAATTTGATTTAGCACGGTTGTTATAAGTAATAGAATTGAAGCGTAGCATAAATCGGCCTAGCCAAAATGTATAATTGACAATTGAAACTTCATAATTTGCTATTAAGTTGTTAATTGATAAAATTTAAATACGATATCATATCTGTTGTATTACTTAGTATAGAACGAACGTTTTTTTTTAGCATCTTTGAAAGCCTTAGAATCAACTATTCAACAATAAAAATACAAATTATAATATGAAGAATTTAATACT
>JAQIBQ010000502.1 GCA_027859005.1 Prolixibacteraceae bacterium
ACCTATTCCAACTTTAAAGCACTAAATCATAAAGCGAATAGGACTTTCAAAGATCAACCCTTGAAAGCGGTGTTGGAAACTTTGCTTCAAAACACCAACCTATCGTTCAAAGTTATTGCCGGAAAAGTAGCCCTCTTCGAAAAAGAAAATAAAAAGCATGGAAATAAGCGAGCCACTATTCACGGCTACATTAGCGATGCAGAAAGTGGCGAACGGCTGATTAATGCCAACATTTATAATCCCGACAACTATGTAGGAACCATTTCAAACAACTTTGGTTTTTACAGCTATTCAACTTTATCTGGCAAACTCAAACTGGCTGTAACGTACATGGGCTACAAATCACAAACATTCTACATTGATTTGAAAAGCGATACGACCATCAACATTGCGTTACAGCCAAAATCCGATGAATTGGCTGAGATTACTGTTATGGGAACTCAAACCAACCAAGTTGAAAACACCCAAATGAGTATGAATAACATCTCCATTCAAAAGCTTAAAAAAGTTCCAGTGATATTGGGCGAAGCCGATGTACTAAAAGTAATTCAGTTGCTCCCTGGAGTTCAAGCGGGCGTTGAAGGCACCAGCGGTATTTACGTACGAGGTGGTGGTCTCGATCAGAATTTATTTTTATTGGATGGTGTACCAATTTATAATCCAACTCACCTCTTAGGATTTATTTCTGTTTTTAACCCCGATGCCATTAAATCAGTAAAACTATACAAAGGTGGATTTCCTGCACGTTTTGGCGGACGCCTCTCATCGGTGGTCGACATAAGCATGAAAGATGGAAACATGAAAGAGTTTAAAGGAAATTTTTCAATCGGGCTGCTATCTTCTAAACTGCAATTAGAAGGGCCAATTGTTAAAGACAAAACTTCATTTATGTTTTCGGCCAGGAGAAGCTATTTGGACATACTTGCCCAGCCAGTAATCTGGTTTAGTCAAAATGACGATATTATGAATATGAAGGCAACAGCAAATCTTCAGGATATGAATTTGAAAATCAATCATATTTTTAATGAAAAAAGCAGGTTGTATCTAAGTGGATATCATGGAAAAGATAAAGTAAAAATAGCCGACAGTTATCACTATAACGATGAGGTTAGTGGAATTTGGGATTATAATTTAAACTGGGGAAATTCTACAGCTGTCGTTCGTTGGAACTATCTGTTAAACAAACGTCTATTTAGCAATACCACCTTAACCTACAACAACTATAACTTCCTACAGGAATCCAACACGGTAACTGAAAATCGAAGTGAAAAACAACAAATTGTAGATTATTATCGATATTCATCAGGCATTAAAGACCTTAGCGCTAAAATTGATTTTGATTATTTTTTATCTCCAAAACATAACATAAAATTTGGAACCGCTTATACGCATCATACCTTTTCACCTGGTATATCACGATTAAAATTTGAGACCGAATTTAAAGATTATCAACAAACAGAAATTAATACCTTACTTGGTGGTAGCAAAAAATACGTAAACGACTTGTCTTCTTATATGGAAGACAATATCCACATCAATGATCATCTTAAAATAAATGCCGGTGTTCATTTTTCGATGTTTGTTGTTGATCAAGAAAACTTTATCAATTTTCAGCCAAGGGTGTCCGTATTATTTAAAGCAAATTCGAAGTTGTCGTTGAAAGCATCCTATGCAAGAATGGCTCAATACATTCATTTATTAGCAACGTCAGGAATTAACATGCCATCTGATTTATGGGTTCCAATAACAAAAGAGTTTAAACCACCAATATCAGATCAAATTGCCATTGGCACCGCCATTCATCTTCCCAATAACTTTATGCTAACAGTTGAAGGTTATTATAAATCAATAAAGAACCTAATCGAGTATAAAGAAGGTGCCTCCTATTTGGATCAAATTTCAAGCTGGGAAAACAAGGTGGAAAAAGGGATCGGATGGTCTTATGGAGGAGAAATAATGTTGGAAAAAACCCTTGGGAACACAACAGGTTGGCTGGGTTATACTTTATCAAAAAGTGAACGCCAATTTGAAAATCTAAATTTTGGTCAACCTTTTCCTGCGAAATACGACCGACGGCACGATATTAGTCTCGTTATCACTCATATATTTAGTGAAAAATTTGATATTGGTGGTACATGGGTTTACGGAACAGGTAGTTCATACACCTTATCCACAATGAACTATCCTTTGCTTGCTGTCCCCGGCAGACCATCTTCCAATCAATATCTTGAAGCAAACATCAGTCGAAACAATTTTCGTATGCCTGCTTACCATCGAATGGATGTAGGGATGAATTTTCATAAGGAAAAGAAAAACGGAATTCGTACATGGAATGTGTCAATATACAACTGTTACAATCACCAAAATCCATTTATGTTGAATTGGATTGAAAAAAAGGTAACAATGAACATTGATGGAGAAGAAAAGCAAGTCAATCAAAAAGTACTTCAGCAGCTTAGTTTATTGCCAATTATCCCATCTGTTTCATACTCGTTTACTTTCTAAAACTTAATATCATGAATGATAATATATATTTTGTAATAATCCTTTTTACTGCTCTTTTCTTAGCTTCCTGCCAAAAAGAAATAGAATTTGAACTGGATCAAACACCCTCAAAATTAGTCGTTAATGGACTTATTGCTGCGGATAGTATTATTGAGGTTAAAATTGGGAAAAGCCTTTCTTATGCCATTAACAACGAGTCATACAATGATATCGATGATGCCGTTGCTACTTTATTCGTCGATGATATCGAAGTTGAAATTCTTCCGGTAATTATCGATAAGGACAGATTTGGTAGGTCTGAAATCGTTTATCGCTCGCAAAATACAATTGCCGAAGTAGGTAAAACCTATAGTCTGATCGTTACCCAGCCCGATTGTGAAACGGTTAAATGCAAAACAACAATACCCTTACCAGTTAAAAATGCTCAGACAACAACTTCTGTTGTGATTTACAATAATTTCAGAGAAAGTTACCCTAGGCTCTACTTACATATGAAATTTGATAAGACCCACGAAACAGAAAAATTTTACAGAATCTATTTTGAAAGAATGAAAGGTACCCGATTTTTTAATTCATCGTTCGATGAAGGAACTGCTGGTTTTGTAGGCGTTGAATACGGCACCTGTTTTTATACCCGATCCGACGATCCAATCTTAAATCCAGAGGAGAAGAATGTCAATAACATCCTTTTTGTACCTACTAGAAATACTTTTGGAATTTTTACCGACGAACTAACTGAAGGTAATGAAGTTGAATTTAGTTTTTACGATGAATACATAAATAACGATACCACTGGTCACCTTATAAATATAAATAATGGTGATTTTTATCGCTACTCCATTTATTTATCTTCGTTAAGCCCCGAAGCGTATTATTATTTCAATTCCAGCAATGCTCAAATCAACAACAATCAGGACCTATTTGCTGAACCTGTTTTGGTTTATTCTAATATTGAGAACGGACTCGGAATTTTCGCAGGATATACTACAAGCCTTCATACCGTTTCCGATGGGGAATACCCAATTGATGGAATGAATTATGAATACTGGAAAATGGATATTTATTAAAGAATTAATGCACAAAAGACTTAAATCCCAAATCAGAAATGAGATTTACTAACCCAATTCTATATCTTTTATTGGCAGTGCTAGCCACACTGCCAATAAAATGCTTTTCACAGGATTCCATCCTACAAACCAAAATCACCATTTCGTTTAAAAACGAAACAATAAAGAACGCCTTAAAAAGTATTGAAAAAGAAGCCAATGTTTCCTTTACCTATTCCAACTTTAAAGCACTAAATCATAAAGCGAATAGGACTTTCAAAGATCAACCCTTGAAAGCGGTGTTGGA
>JAQIBQ010000515.1 GCA_027859005.1 Prolixibacteraceae bacterium
ACTTAAAATAGCTTCAATATTTTTCATTACCTGCTCGGTTTGAACAGTAATATTGCCTTCAACAACTTTCCCAACAACAGGGTCGATTGGAACCTGACCCGAAATATACAAGGTGCCGCTCACTTCAACTGCCTGACTATAGGGACCAATTGCTGCTGGTGCTTTTGGGGTAGAAATAATTTTTCTCATAGGAATTTTGTTTAGAAGTCTCTATCGGTTATTGGTGGAAGTTTCAAATCTTTCAACATTGAAGAATTTGCACTAATGGTAAACGTATAATAGGGCCTTGTACTTACAGGCGAGAAATTGAAGGACATGGTCCAACAATGCAAGTTTCGAATGATTGAAACATTAGTATGCGTTATTTCTTTGGCCACAAAATCGAAACCCGATGAAAATGTAGTTGTCCATTTTGGCGTTAAATCTATTCCTCCATTTAACCCAAGTGATTGCGTAATTTTTGGCTTTCCATCTCGATTCGAATAATTAAAACTATAATTTCCACTTATTCGCCAAGGCATATTAAAAGCAGTATAATTCTGACTTAACGGTATTTCTCCTTCATCAACACCAGCTTCTTTTCGTTTCTTTTCAAGTGCTTTCTCCAACTTATCGGAACTGTAGCTCAAACTAAAACCAGTACTCACATTTGTGATTCGTCCTAATTTTGCTAAACCGGTTGCATAATTCCAATTGTATTCAGGTTGTCTTACACCTTTTTTATTCAACCGGTAAGGATCTAAAGTACCTGTTACATTTATTGATGTTCCTGCAATTTTAGTACGTGCATTAATACCAATTGTCGATAAATTATACTGTTCGGCAGCTAAGTTGTACGATCCCCTAAAACTCAGGTTGTCGAATATGGCTATTTTTTTAAATTTTTCGGTCGAAGTTGTATCCTTATCGTTCAGCATTTTCATTTCAATGTTGTTGCTCAAGCCAAAGTTGATAGAACCACTCTCCCCTTCAGAAGTATATCCATAAATTCCATTCTGGAATATATTATACTTTTCATAATTCCCTAATGAATCAACTTGCACCATTTCATAAAAATGATATTTATCGATATCACCAAAATCGGGATGATAGCTAAGGCTTATGGAAGGATCCATTTTATGTCGAACTGCAATTATCTTTGAATTTGGATTCTTCATGGTATACATGCCGTATAAGGTTGTAGTTGCACTCAAGCTTGCAGCATATTCATAATTCATTTTAAAATCATCAACTCTTCTTTCTTTCACTTCCCCTGGAATCCATTTCTCCACACCCGATTCACTATCAATAGTTTGATAACCATCAACCCAATATTTCTCATTATAATTGAAATACCAACGAGCGTTTGTACTTATGGAAGGCACAACATTTATATGGTTCAACACATTAAATGAAGGCAAGGTGATAGGAATACTATGCTTCACCCCTTTCTGCCAACTTGAGAGAGGTGTTCTGAAAAGTAAAGAATCAGTAGTACTTATTTTATTTTCAAATTGAGTAGAGTAAGATATTTTGAAATCTTCGTACCAGCCTTTCTTCCCAACACTATTTTTTCTTTTAAAAGGTTGAATACTTTTCATGTTCACGGTCATTGAAGGCAGTTTTACCGATACCGATTGGTTTTTAGTATTCTGATCGGCACTCACACTGGCTGACAAACTGAATGGTGAATTCAAAAATGTTTTGCGGAACGAAACTGTTGATGATTTAGAATTTTGAAGAAATTTATTCGGGTCTTCATAGCTTTCTTCTTTGTCGTAACCACTTGTTGAGAAGTTTACGCGTGCTGAAAAAGTTTGTGATGGATTTGACTTCGTATCCTGACTATGACTCCAAGCCACACTGAAATTAGGCGTTTCCACCAAATCAATTCCTCGTTCACCAGTTTTCGACATTGAATAGCTTAACCTAAAATTACCCGAATATTTATAACGAAGTCGATATTTCGTATCGGCATTCACCGCCCATTTCCCCCCTGAATAAATATCACCTGTAAGTTTCAAATCAAAGTAGTCGTTTGCCGCCCAATAAAATCCACCATTTTTCAGATAAAAACCATATGTTCCTTCTTCACCATACGAAGGAATAATCACACCTGATGAATAGGTTTGATTAAAAGTAGGAATAAAGCCATAGGGTAAAAACGGGAAATAAATAGGGAAATCTTCTAACACCAAGTAAGAAAGGCCAGTAATAATTGCTTTTTCCCTCAATACCTTACCCTTAGTCATGTTCAGATAAAAATGGGGATGTTCAGCATCGCAGGTTGAATATTTCCCATCGATCATGCAATACACATCCTTGCTCAACATTTTTGCTTTTGAGCTACGCACGATACCATCTTGCTGTTCTGTAACAACATCTTCGGTAAACCCCTTGCCTGTTGCGAAATTATAACGCAAGGTTCTGCAATCAAATTCTTCATTTCCCTCTTTAAAATGAGGTTTACCAGTTATATTACCCAATGAGTCGGTAATTCCTTCGGCATATATTTCTTTTGATTCAAAGTTTACTGAAATATAAGCAGCATCTAATTCAATGGATCCATATTTAATATTAGCTCCACCATACAAATGAAAGGTTTGTTGCCCACCTTCCATAGAAACCGCCATTGAATCTTTCGAATCATAATTTATGGGAGATTCAATAAATGAAGAAGGTTTTTGAACAGTATCAACTACTTCTTCAATCACAGTTAGATCCTTTGCATTAAGAGCAGAGTCGCTATGCATTATTTCATCTTGAGAAACAGCACTGATTACCAGTCCAATAAAAAAAGATAACGTGAATATGTATTTTACAAGTCTCAAAAGTCTCAAATTAAGGACCAAAAATAATCTAAAAATCTGTTCTACCTGTATCAAATGGAGGTTTTTGGTTAGCAAATTAATAGTTAGTAAAAAAAAAGAAGCTATTCTTTATACTTGTTAAAAATAACTTTATATTCAATTTATTATTATAGTTAAAAAGTCAAAAAATGTTAAGGTTATTCCTTTTTTTAATTACCGTACTACAATTTTCAATTATTCACATTGAAAGCAATGCCCAGAATAATGATTTCTTACTTTCAACAGTAGTTATTGATGCTGGTCATGGAGGGAAAGATCCTGGCGCTGTAGTGGGAAATCTAAAAGAAAAAGATATTGTACTAGATGTTGCCTTACGAACAGGAAAAGTAATAAAGAAACATTTCCCAGAGGTGAATGTAATTTATACGCGGGAGACTGATACTTTTATTCCTTTAAATAAAAGAACCGAAATAGCCAATAAACAAAAAGCTGACCTTTTTATTTCGATACACGTTAATTATTTTAAATCAGAGAGTGTAAACGGATCTGAAACCTACATACTAGGACCACACAAAAACAATGAAAACCTTGAAGTGGCCCAAATGGAGAATTCTGTAATTCTTTTGGAAGATGATTATACTAGAAGCTACGAAGGTTTTGACCCAAACGAAGCTGAATCGGATATTATGTTTGAATTGATTCAAAACGAATACCTAGATCAAAGTATGTTATTGGCGCACACAATACAATCGGAATTTGAGAAATTAGCAAAAAAGAAGAGCAGAGGAGTTCGCCAAGCAGGATTTCTTGTTTTATGGCAAACTACAATGCCAAGCATACTTATTGAACTTGGCTTTATAAGCAATACAAATGAAAAAAAATATTTACAAACAAATCAAGGAAAACAAAATTTAGCAAATGCAATTGCAAAAGCATTTGGCGAATACAAAATTAGAAACGACGAAAGGTCAAAAATTTCAATAATTGAAGAAAAACCAAAAAATGAAAAAATAGTAGAAGATTCAATTCTAAAAATTGCCACAAACCTCAATGAAGGCAAATGGTATGCTACGCAAATTATAGCTAGCGCATCGCAACTGAAACCAAACAGCAACTTTTTTAAAAACTCAAGCCCAGTTTATGAATACTACGAAGGGGGCTGGCACAAGTACTACATTAATATAACAAGTGAATACAACACATTTCAAAGCAAACATAAAACATCAAAAAATAAATTTAAAGGAGCGTTTCCAGTTGTTTTCGAAAATGGGAAAAAAGAAAAATTCTATAAGTTTTAGCACCTACCATTTGTTGCCTCACCTATTCATTAATTTTATTTTGTACAACACATAGACCTAGCGGTGCTATACGTATATATCTTTCGTCACCGTAATTAATTAATTTATATTAAAATAATTATAGGTACAATGAAAAAGGAAAAAAATACAATTTGAAAATGTTTATAAATAATTGATAAAGAGAATTCATTTAAATTGCATTTTAACCACAACAGGGTCCATAGGGTGATAGATGATAAATAAACAAAAGCAAATATAAAACAAAATTATACTATTCGTATTATTTAGTCTGCTCTTCTTTGTACACCTGTCTTGGTAAATGGGAATTTACACCTCAAATAAAATATCAACATTACGAATCCCCATACATTTTGTATATCAATTAGTTAGTCTAATCTACATTTGGCTATACAACTGACTGCGTGATTGTTACGACGCCTCAGATTTGTTAAAATTTGTAAACACTGAGATACAGACCCATTACAATACATTGATAAAAAACAAGCAAGCTAGCTGTTTTTTTTCCTGTTTTTTTTTCACACATTTGTAAAAGAATTGAAACAAACCCTATTTATTAATCCTTTTACAGACTATTCAGAACACCAATAATGAATACAGATTACCACCAAATATGGAATGATTGCCTTACTGTCATTAAAGATAATGTACAACCATTAAGCTTTAGAACATGGTTCGAGCCTATTAAGCCTCTAAGAATTGAAGGTGAAATATTAACAATTCAAGTGCCAAGTCCGTTTTTCTATGAATACTTAGAAGAGCAGTATATTGACATATTAAGAAAAACACTAAGGAAAGTAATAGGCAAAAATGCAAAATTAGAATACAATGTTGTGATGAGTGACCAACAACATGATTCAAATTCGCAAACCGTAAACTACCCAACCAATAACAACTTAAAACTTAACAATCGCCCTATATCTGCCCCCTTAAGAACGGATGCAAATACAATTAAGAATCCATTTGTAATTCCTGGCATTCAAAAATTACACATTGATCCCCAATTAAAAAAGGACAATACTTTTGACAATTTCATAGAAGGAGAATGTAACCGATTAGCTCGTTCTGCAGGATATGCTGTAGCTCAAAATCCAGGAGGAACCGCTTTTAATCCTTTAATGATATATGGAGATAGCGGATTAGGAAAAACACATTTAGCACAAGCTATAGGTATAGATGTAAAAGAACATTTTCCCGAAAAGGTTGTATTATATGTTAATGCGAATAAATTCATCACACAATATTCTGAAGCTACACGCAATAATAACAGGAACGATTTTTTACATTTTTATCAGATGATAGATGTATTAATTATTGACGACGTTCAAGAATTTGCAGGAAAAGAAAAAACACAAGAAACATTCTTTCATATATTCAATCACCTACATCAATTAGGGAAACAACTGATTCTTACTTCAGATAAATCGCCTATTGACATTAAAGGAATTGAGCAGCGCTTACTTTCAAGGTTTAAATGGGGTTTAACTACTGATTTACAAGTTCCAGGTTATGAAACTCGCTTAGCAATATTGAAGAAGAAAACCTATAAAGATGGTTTAACCATGCCCGATGAGGTATTGGAATACATTGCTCAAAATATAACAACAAATGTTCGTGAACTAGAAGGTGCATTAATTTCACTTTTGGCTCAATCTACACTTAATAAAAAAGCAATTACAGTTGATTTGGCAATCGACATGATTAACAAAATTGTAAAACAGAGCAAACACGAAATTACTATTGACTACATTCAAAAAATAGTTTGCGATTACTTTAATATGCCAATCGATTCATTACAATCAAAAACACGTAAGAGAGAAATAGTACAAGCTCGTCAAATAGCGATGTTCTTTTCAAAATCACTTACGAAATCATCATTGGCCTCCATTGGATCACAAATTGGACAAAAAGATCATGCTACAGTATTGCATGCATGTAAAACGATAAACAACCTTGTTGATACCGACAAGCATTTTAGAATTGATGTTGAAGAAATAGAAAAAAGATTGAGAGTTTAAATATTTACCAAGCAGATCAAACGATCTGCTTTTTTTATAACCAAAAGAGTATGATATTTTTATGGTTAAGTATTTTATGTTCTGCATTCATTTATTTGTCTTTTAAACTACGTGACAAATTCAAAGCCAATTTATCAGGAGTAATAATTATCAATTATTTTGTTGCAAGTTTACTTGGCATTTTTACTAATCCAAGTTCATTTGAAATCAATAAAATTGTAAATGCACAATGGTTGCCAATTGCAATCCTTATTGGCTTGCTTTTCGTAATCATGTTTTTCTTAATAGGATATTCATCGCACAAAGCAGGAATTGTAGTAACAACAATTGCCACCCGCATGTCGATGATAGTTCCAATTTTTTTTTCATTATTCTTATTTAATGAAATTGTTACTGTATCAAAAATTATAAAAATTGCAATTACATTAATTGCTGTTATTCTGGCAATTTATCACAAACCTGAAAAAAACATAAAAAAAATAATTATTCTACTTCCTTTAATACTATTTATAGGTTCGGGAACCGTAGATACTTTAGTAAAAACTGCTCAACATTTATACATCCCCGAAAACGAGATCCCAATTTTCTCATCGTCCCTATTTAGCATATCATTTTTAGCTTCACTTCTATTGTTGTTTACTAAAAAACCTGGCAATAATCTTTTTAATAGAAATACATTTTTACTCGGTATTTCTTTAGGTTTATTCAATTTTGGATCCCTATTTTTTTTTATCAACGCACTTAACAAAAGTGGAATCGACAGCTCATTATTATTCGGAATCAACAACCTTTGCATAGTGTGCATTTCATTACTAATGGGATTCTTTATTTTTAAAGAGAAACTGTCACGAATTAACTGGATTGGTATATTTTTATCAATTTTTTGTATCATAATACTCATACAATTTTGATATGGAAAAAGACACTTACCTATCAATAAAACAAGCAACACAAGGTATATACAAAGATAAAGGCAGTAAGTTCTTAGCTTTTGCCTATCCTGTCAAAAAACCGTCAGAAGTTAAAGACCTACTTCAAGCGTTGAAAAAGGAACATTTTAGTGCGAGACACCATTGTTATTCATACCGAATAGAACCTTCAGGCAAATTATTCAGAGCGAACGACGATGGAGAACCTTCAGGCACAGCAGGAAAACCAATATTAGGACAATTATTAAGTAATGATTTAACCAATACTTTAATTGTTGTGGTTCGGTATTTTGGTGGAACCCTATTAGGTGTGAGTGGCCTAATTAACGCCTACAAAAGTGCAGCCGCTGATGCCATAAGTAACTCAACAATAATCACTCACGTTATAGAAAATAATTACAAACTTGAATTCGATTACCCTCTTCAAAATTTTGTAATGAGAGTTATCAACGAAGAAAAGATCAGCATTTTAAATTCAATTTACGAAATGAAATGCACTCTTGATGTTGGTATACGTTTGAGTGTTGAACAGTCGGCGATAGGAAAACTTGAAAAGATAGAGGGATTAAAAATCACATTTTATTCATAAAATGTTTAAAAAGCATAAAATAATCATGGGTTTGAATAGCTAAACTTACTAATTTTAGAATTTAATGAGAACAACTCAATTTTCAATAAAATATTCAAGAGGTGTTGTAACGAATCAACTCAATCACCTCATTTATAGAATTGCAAATTTAACCAATAGAATATTTCTATTGGTTTTTTTTGAACCAAACCGAACAACAAATAAGTAATCAAACACACGATAAAAATGCATACAAAAAATCTAATTTCAATCACCGACTTCAGCAAAGAAGATTATTTGCGCATAATGAAACTCGCAGCTGATTTTGAAAGAAACCCAAATCAAAATTTACTAGAAGGGAAAGTGGTTGCTTCACTTTTTTTCGAACCATCAACTAGAACTAGGTTGAGTTTTGAAACAGCAATTAACCGCCTGGGGGGTAGAATTGTAGGATTCTCCGATTCATCGTCGTCAAGTGTAACAAAGGGCGAAACATTACACGATACAACGCGCATGGTTAGCAATTATGTTGATCTGATTGTAATGCGCCACCCACTGGAAGGTAGTGCAAGGTATGCGAGTCAAATTTCAGACGTTCCGGTTATCAATGCAGGCGATGGTGCAAATCAGCACCCTACTCAAACCTTGCTTGATATGTATTCAATTATAAAAACCCAAGGACGATTGGATAACATCAACATTTTTATGGTAGGTGATTTGAAATACGGAAGAACGGTTCATTCTCTACTCCAAGCTTTGTCGGTTTTCGAAAAACCAATTTTCAATTTCATAGCTCCTCCTGAATTAGCAATGCCAGTTGAATACAAACGATTTCTAGATAATAAAGGAATTCGCTACTTTGAGCACACTGAATTCAACGATATAATTTCTGAAGCCGATATCATATACATGACTCGTGTTCAGAAAGAACGATTTACCGACCCTATTGAATACGAAAAAGTAAAGAATGTATATATTTTACGAAACAATATGCTGGACAATACCAAATCAACAATGAAAATATTACATCCCCTTCCACGAGTAAACGAAATTCACCCCGATGTTGATAGCAACCCAAAAGCCTACTATTTCACACAGGCGTTAAACGGTGTTTATACCCGCCAAGCAATCATTTCACACATTATGGGACTTAAATAAACCAAAGAAAAATGGATAAAGCATTACAAGTTAGCGCCATTAAAAATGGAACAGTTATCGACCATATTCCGGCAGAAAGATTATTCGATGTAATTAACATCCTATCACTATACAAGAGCCAAAACATGATTACTTTTGGAACCAATCTTGACAGTAAGCAACTGGGGAAAAAGGGAATTATTAAAGTTGAGAATCGTTTTTTCCAAGGCGAAGAAATTGATAAGATTGCCTTAATTGCACCTAATGCAAAATTAAATACAATAAAGAATTACGAAGTAGTTAAAAAACGTGTGGTTGAAATACCCGATGAGATCATAAGCATTGTAAAGTGCTTTAATCCAAAGTGTATTACCAATCACGAAGAAATAATAACAAGATTTACAGTTATTTCTAAAAAACCGATTGAATTAAAATGCCAATATTGCGAAAAAATAACAACTGAAGACGAAGTGGTTATTAAGTAATGGATAATAATGGCACAACTAAGGTTGTCAAATTAATAATTCCTTTCGTGTAAATTGATTAAAAATGAATACCGAAAATATTTTAGCATTGGTTGATGCATTGCTGGCAATTAAAAAACCAGTAAATAGTGTACTGCTTGAAATTTGCAAATTACTTAAAAAAGAGGTCTATCACTACGATTGGGTTGGATTCTATATTCTTAACCATGCAGAAAACAACCTAGAATTAGGCCCTTACGTTGGCAAACCTACCGAACACACCCATATTGCTGTTGGTAAAGGAGTATGCGGACAAGTTGCCGCAAGTGGACGAACAATGATTGTTCAGGACGTTTCTCAAATGGACAACTACATTGCCTGTAGCATCGATGTTCAATCGGAAATAGTTGTACCTGTTTTGAAAGAGGGAAAGTTTGTTGCAGAAATCGACATCGACTCCCACTCCCCTGCTCCTTTCACAAATAACGATAAAGAATTATTGGAAGCAATTGCTGAAAAAATTGCCTATTTGTTTTAAACAAAAAATGGAGCTAATTAAAAATTAGCTCCATTTTTTTCTTTTTTTTAAAGACTAACGTATTCTATCGATTGACCTCACCAATGCCTCGTCTTTTCCAATTGCCCTAATTCCAAGATAGTTTAAAATAGCAGCAACTACAGGAAATATCGACGCAATTTTAAAAGTATAAAGTGCATCTCCAATTTCATTTATAGTTGAATAGGCAAAGTAAGCTCCTACGCCAATTAATCCTAACATCAGAATAATGTTATAAGTGGCTATTCTCATCTGTCGTACCCGGTTTTTAAAACCAAAGATTACAGCAATTTGCAGTATCATAATAATACCAAGCATAAGCATTAAGGGCAATGCATTTTGAACAACTTCGCCAGACAAATCATTGGAAATATTTTGAATGGAAAAGTTGTAAATCTGGCTATCAGCAGCAATTCCGCCCAAGGGTAGCCATCCCATTAATCCCAATACAATTAATGCAAGTAATAAATATACAGATTGAATACGTTGTATCATAAGTCTAATTTTTCTGCAAAAATAAAGCTTTCATCAAAGCAATCAAGTTGCAGTTAAATTTTCTTCCTAATTGTTTCCTAAAATTAACGGAAGACCATCTTTCCCGCTTCCAATAACAACAACTTTTGAATTTGGTGACTCGCCTAGTTTCAACGTAGCTTCGATACCACGCATTTTCAATAACTCAGGTGTTAAACTTGAATTGATAATTTTGTTGGCTCTAGCTTCACCTTCAGCATCGATACGT
Source organism: Prolixibacteraceae bacterium (assembly GCA_027859005.1). Classification (GTDB taxonomy): domain Bacteria; phylum Bacteroidota; class Bacteroidia; order Bacteroidales; family Prolixibacteraceae; genus Roseimarinus. The sequence continues at coordinate 10,520 of JAQIBQ010000515.1, forward strand.
AATTTTTCAGCTTCACTTTTCGCACTTTGTAATTTAAACTGATAAGCCAATGC